>DAOUID010000042.1:0-16114 GCA_034428315.1 Dehalococcoidia bacterium | reverse complement strand
GAGGCGATCGGAGCCGGCGGTGAGCAGGCTCGTGCCGAATTTGGCGACGATGCGGCGGTAGCGCATGGCTCCATGGTAGCGGCGCGAGGCGATGGCGCTACGTGGCGGAGCGCTGCGACCGCAGATCGGGGAGGCCGTACCATGCTCTGCATGGCCGTGGGGGGCTCGCCCGAGGGAAGGCTGGGGTCGGCGCGCGAAGGACTGATGATCGCGGGCGCGATCGTCGCCTTCGGCTTCCTCGCCTCGCGGCTGCTGGGGGTGGCGCGAACCGCGATCATCGCGAACGAGTTCGGCGCCAGCCCGGAGCTCGACGCCTACTGGGTCGCCTTCCGGGTGCCGGACCTGATCTTCCAGGTGCTGGCGGGGGCGACGCTGGGGAGCGCGTTCATCCCCGTGTTCACGCGGCTCTACCGGCGCGAGGGGAGCGAGGCGGCCTGGAGGCTGGCAAGCAACGTCCTCACGATCGTGTTCCTGGCGACGGCGGTGCTGTGCCTGATCGCACTGGCGCTGGCGCCCTGGCTCGTGCCCCTGTTCGCGCCGGGACTGGGCGAGGACATCGGGCGGGGGGACGAGCTGACGTCGGAGGCGGTGAAGCTGACGCGGATCATGCTGCTGTCGCCGCTGCTGCTCTCGGTGAGCGGCATGGTCACGGGCATCCTCAACGCGCGCCAGAAGTTCCTGCTCTCGGCGCTGGCGCCGAACCTCTACAACCTGGGCATCATCTTCGGGGCGGTGGCGCTTTCGGGGCGGTTCGGGGTGGAGGGGCTCGCGATCGGCGTGGTCATCGGCTCGGGGGGACACCTGCTCGTGCAGATTCCGGGGCTGGTGCGGGAGCGGATGCGGTACGGGTTCCGGGTGAACCTGCGGGATCTGCCGACGCTGGAGGTGGCGCGGCTGATGGGTCCGCGGGTTCTGGGGCTGGCGGCGGCGCAGGCGAACTTCGTGGTAACGACGACGTTCTTCGCCTCCAAGGTGGGCACCTCGGCCATCTCGGGGCTGACGTTCGCGTGGCTGATCGCGAACCTGCCGGTCGCCCTCTTCGGGATCGCGCTGTCGACAGCGGCGTTTCCGCGGCTGGCGGAGCAGGCGGCAGACGCCGACGACCGCAGCCTCACGGAGACGGTCTCGCGGGTGCTGCGGACGATCCTGTTCTTCGCGATCCCGGCGGCGCTGGGGCTCGCCTTCCTGCGCGAGCCGGCGACGACGGTGCTGCTGGAGCGGGGGGCGTTCGGCGCGGGCGACACGGCGATCACGTCGGCGGCGCTGGGATTCCTCTGCCTGGGCATCGTGCCGCAGGCGGCCATCGAGATTCACAGCAGGGGCTTCTATGCGCTGGGGGACACGCGTACGCCAGTGGCGCTGACCGTGGGGGCGGTGGTCGTGAACATCGTCCTGAGCACGATCCTGTGGGAGCGGTTCGGCGTGGAGGGGCTGGCGATCTCGCTCTCGATCGCGTCGTGGCTGGAGTGGATCTTCCTGTACTGGCTGTACGCCGTGCGAACGGGGTCGGCGGCGGATGCTTTCCGGGACCTGCAGGCGATCTCGCGGATCGCGGCAGCGGCGGCGGCGATGGCGCTGTTCCTCGGGCTCGTGCTGCCAACATTCGACGAGCCGGGAACGGCGGCGGCGTGGGTGACGGTGTTCGCGGCGGCGATCGCGGGGCTGGCGGTGTACCTGGGGGTCTGCATCCTGCTGCGGGTGGAGGAAGTGGAAGAGGCGCGGAACCGCCTGCTGGCCCTCCTCAGGCCCGGGGAGCGCGACGGCTAGACGCTGATGAGCTCGGTCTCGATGTCGACCACCTCGGCATCGAGACGCCACCCCTCGACCGCGCGAGAGATGTTCTGGAGCTGGGAATCGGCGTGGGCGGCGTCGCTCGCGAGGCAGGCGACGGCAATCGTCGCGAGGTCGAGGGCGTCGAGGTCGCCGGCTTCGCTGACGGCGGCGTTGTAGCGATGGCGGAGGCGCTCGACGACGGACTTCACGAGGGCGCGCTTCTCCTTGCGGGAGTGGGCGACGAAGCGGAGGCGGATGCGGAGGAGGCCGAGGACCATCAGCAGGCAGGTAGGAGGCTCAAATGTCGACGGTCTCGGAGGGATCGTCTTCGGGGAGGGGAGGGAGGTCGGAGGGGCCGAGCAGCCCGAAGTGCTCGTAGAAGCGGGGGGCGGGGCGGTAGAGCCGGGGGCGGCCGGGTGAGCGCGCCGTCCCCACGTTCTCGATGAGCCCACGCTGCTCGAGGTTTGCGACGATGCGGTCGGAGTTGACGCCGCGAATGGCCTCGACCTCGCCCCGGGTGCAGGGCTGGCGGTAAGCGACGATGGTGAGCGTCTCGAGGGCGGCGCGCGAGAGGCGGATGGTCGTTTCGTCGCCAAGCAGGCGGGCGACGAAGGGGGCGTACTCGGGGGCGGTGACGAGCTGGTAGCGGCCGCCTTCCTCCTGGAGGCGGAGGCCGCGGGCCTCGTAGTCGCTGGCGAGGCGATCGAGGCCGGTGCGGATGGAGCGCTCGCCCACGCCGGTGGCGCGGGAGAGGGCGGCGGGGCCGAGGGGCTCCTCGGAGGCGAGCAGGAGAGCTTCCAGCACCCAGGGAAGCTCATCGCGGGAGGGGCGGTCGATGGGGGCGGGGTCGGTCATGCGGCGCTCCGAAGGCGGGCGGCGAGGCCATCGGCGAAGGGCGCGCCGAGGGCGGCGGGGGTGATGCGCCCCGCCAGATCGCCGTCGCTCTCGGCGTAGACGGAGACGTAGTTGTCGGTGAGGCCGTGCCAGCGAACGCCTTCCGGCGTCGTGCGCCGCTCCTCCCAGAGGACGGGACGCACCTCGCCCGGGAAGCGGGCGCGGAAGGACGCGCCGAGGCCGTCCGCGAGGGCGAGGAGGCGGGCCATCCGCTCCTTGCGCACCTCAACGGGCACCTGGTCGGGCATCCCGGCGGCGGCGGTGCGGGCGCGGGGGGAGTAGGGGAAGGCGTGGATGCGCGCGAATGCCGCCTCCTCGCAGAGGGCGAGGGTGGCAGCGAAGTCCTCCTCGCTCTCGCCGGGGAAGCCCGCGATCACGTCGGTGGTGATGGCGGCATCGGGGACGGCGGCGCGGATGCGGGCGAGGGCGGCGTGGTAGGCGGCGACGCCGTAGCGGCGGCGCATGCGCGCGAGCACGGGATCGGAGCCGGACTGGAGGGCGAGGTGGAAGTGGGGCATGAGGCGAGGATCGTCCCAGAGCGCCACGAGCTCGGGCGTGATGTCCTGGGGCTGGAGGGAGCTGAAGCGGAGCCTCGGCGTCTCCGTGCGGGCGAGCACGCCGGCAATGAGGTCGCGGGGGGTGAGGGGCTCGGGGAGGTCGCGGCCCCAGGCCCCGAGCTGCGTGCCCGTGAGCACCACCTCGCGGGCGCCGCGGGCGTGGGCAGCGTCTACGTCGCGGGCGACATCCTCGATGGAGCGGGAAACCTCGCGGCCGCGGGTGCGGGGCACGATGCAGAAGGCGCAGACATCGTTGCAGCCCTCCTGGGCCTTCACGAAGGCGCGGGTGTGCAGGCGGGGCGTGGGGGCGGGTGCGGCGATGGCGGGCGGCGCCGAGGCAGCCAGCTTCGCGACGAGCCGGTCGTGCTCGTCCTCCGTGGTGCCCGTGATGAAGTCGGCGCCGAGGGCCTCGACCGCCTCCTGGCCGGAGGAACGGGGGTAGCAGCCGGTCACGGCAACGGGGGCAGCGGGGGAGAGGCGGCGGGCGGCGCGGATGAGGCGGCGGGACTTGCGGTCGGCAGCGTGGGTAACCGAGCAGGTGTTGACGACGACCGCGTCGGCCTCGCACATGGCGTCGACGACGTCGTAGCCGGCGGCACCGAGGCGAGCGGCGATCGACTCGCTGTCGGCGAGGTTGAGCTTGCAGCCAAGGGTGAGCACGGAGGCGACGGGCCTTCGGGGCATGGCGGTATGGTATCGCCACGGGGAGACAGGGGGCAGGGCGGGGTCGACCGCGCGGAGGACGGCAGCGTGAGCGAGTCGCAGGGGGAGCGGGGAGCGTCACGGGTGACCGTGCTGGCGCTCGACCGCTGGGGGAGCGTCCTGGTTGGCGGCGGCGGACCGCCATCGGCGGCGCTCCGGGAGGGCGAGAGCCCGGACGCGGGCGCGCTGCGCGCGTTCGAGGAGGCAACGGGAGAACTGATCGAGGAGCTCAAGCTGTTCCGCGACGGCGACACGAGCCATCACGTCTACTACTGCGACCCGGACCTCGACATCGCCGAGCTGGATCCGCCGGACGGAACCGCTCTGCGCTACGTCGCGCCGGTCGAGATCGACGTCGCGGACCTGGCGGATGAGGCGCGGGCGCTGCTCACGCGCTTCGTCGTGAGCAGCGCCTACCGGGCGATGTTCCACTAGGGCCTGTTTACAAAGTGCGGAGGCTGGCTCATGGAGTGGCTGCTAATCGTCCCTACGCTGATAGGAAGTTTCATCATAATCCGGCTGTGTGTGTGGCTATTGGAGCGTCGTGACCACAAGCCCCACCCCCGGTTCCGGGGCTGCCCCTCTTGCTCTGCGGGGCCCGGTTCCGGGGGCTCTGCGCGCTAACAAATTATAACCCGACGGCCGGTCGGTCTCCTGTCAGCGCCCGCGAAGTGTACACTGCCGGTCCCATGCGGTACCTGCTCCTGCTCGCCTCCCTCCTCCTCCTGGCCTGCGGGAACCCCGGGGGCGACCCCTGCGAGCCCCCACCCGACGACTGGCCCTCGCCGGAGTTCACGGCAGAGGAGTTCGCTACCAGCTGGGACAGCCCCCCGCTGCGTGAAGGGCTGTACAACCTTGGCGGCCGGCGCCTGGTCATCCCCGAGGGCGCCTGGGTCGATAGCGGCCGAGGGCCATCGGTCTCGTGCCTGGAGGGGGAGCGTTGCCCTTCGGACGGTGGCATCCTTTCTCTCCATGGCGCAAACCTGCCGGAAATGGGAGAGGAGCGGGCGCGCATCGTATTCTGGCTGTTCGACGAGGGCCCGACGTCGTGGAATCTGTGGATCGAGGGGGATCTGGTCGCAGCCTCCGACGACCCTTCCGGCCTCGACTGTAATTGTCCCGGGGACGCGAAAGCCGACATCGCGGCCATGACCACCATTGCCTGCTACCTGAGAGACCAGGGCGGCGAATGAGGCGCCCGACGTCACCATCTGGGTAGCCCTGATGACGACTCTGGATATTACTTGGCATTCGTAAGAACAAGCCTTTAGGGTCGCGCCCGGCCTGACAGGAGGAACGAATGCCTATGCGCATGCCCGCGAGACGCGGGCAAACTATTCTGGGGTTGGCCGTGATGGGGCTTGCTGCTCTCATCGCGGTGAACCTCTTGTCGTTCGGCACGCCTGTTGCAGAGGCGACGGACTCGTGCGAGAACGGCACGGCCGTCACGAACCCCGAGGACAATCCTGGACTCGTCCTGGATTGCAAGGCCCTGCTGCTCTCGGAGCCCATCCTGGACGGGAACCTGAACTGGGGGCCCGAAACCAGCATCGAGAAGTGGAAGGGCATCACGGTCTCGGGAACACCCAAGCGGGTGACCAGGGTGGAGCTAAGGAGCTCGACCGGAGGGAGGACTACCCTCGAGGGGTCTATCCCTGCCGAGCTTTCCCTGCTCTCTGAGTTGACGTACCTGAACATCACGAATCACCGCCAGCTCACCGGTGAGATCCCGCCGGAGCTGGCCAATCTCAGGAACCTCGAGGAACTGGATCTCGCCGGAAACAGCCTCTCGGGCTCGGTGCCGGCCTCATTTGGCGCCATGCCGAATCTGGAGCGCCTCTACCTCCACGGGAACGCCCTCGGGGGAGTGGTTCCGCGTGAGCTCGCTGCGGCGCCGAACCTCTACGCCATATGGCTCCGGCGGAACACCGGCGACTTCACCGGCTGCTACCACCCGAAGCTTGGCAACTTCGATGCCGACGACTTGCACTGGCTGGACATCCCGGCCTGTACGGACAGCACTATTCCGGACACGCCAGACGTGCCGGCGCCGCCCGTTATCCCCACCATGGTTCGGTCTCTCGACGGGGATGACATCCTCGCCCCAGGGCTCTACCACTTCAAGTGGGAGGGTGTGAACTTCATCATCTCCATCCCCGAAGGCCTCGAGGTCGAGACGGGCATCTACGACGCCACCGACTACGAGGGAAGGCATGAGACGGGCTTCGTCTTCCGGGTTCCCGGAAGCGAGAACGGACTCGTGGTGAACGCCGAAGACGGAGAGTTCTTGTACATGCTCATCGACGGGGAGTGGGTCTGGACAGCGCCCGACTCCACCCCCTCCGGCGCGGTGGGCGGAAGCACCGAGAACGAGCCCAGCGCGGAAGCACGACTGCTCACGCAGGCTGCCCTTTCCGTGCGGACAGGAACGGACTAGGACCATGACAACATTCTTGAAGCTCAGTCTCGTTTTTTCGGCCCTGACCATCTTCGCCGCGGTCATGGCCGTCCAGGCAACTACGACCTCAGCCGACTACGAGGACGGCTGGTACCCCCACATGGTCACTCGCAACGTCATCCTCGGCGAGACCATCCAGGTTTGCTCTGATGAGTACGACGACTTCGGCGCGGATGCGGTGAACCTCTGGAACGAGGCCCTCAAAGAAGCGGGCTACGTTACCCATGAGGTCTTCGCCTTCTCGGACGACATGGATGACTGTCCTAACACAAAGCGTAAGGACGGTATCTCGAACGTCATCATCACGCCCAGGAAGACCTCGGACAGCGACACCGAGTGCCGGGACGAGGTCACAAAGAAACCCTGGTTGGGATGCTTCTACCGCACGAAGGAGAACGACAAGCTCCATACCCTCCGGGACCAGGCCTATATCGAAATCGGGGCTGACAGGGACCAGCATCCCCCGTCGAAGCAGTTGCTCGTCTCGACGAACGATGAGCACATCCGGCTCTTCACGATTGTGGTTCACGAGATCGGGCACATCCTCAACCTGCACCACAACACGTGCCCTTCGGGGCTAACCTCAAGCGGCAGGTCGGTCATGCAGGCGATCGTCAACAGCGAATGCTCAATGGGGGACCTTGATGATGCTGACGACATCGATATCGGGAACGATGATCTCGCTCTCTATGAAGAGCTCTATCAGCCGAACCCGGTCCAGCGCCTCGGTACCAACTTGCTGGCCACGAAGACGTCGAAGGCCGGCGAGGTCAAGATCAAGTTCGACGTCTCCGACATCGGCGCTGCCAAAGAGTTCATCATCAAACGAACCACTGGTAGGGGAAGCTGGGTAACGGCTGACTTCGCCAACGGTACCTACGATGACTCAGTGGTCACGGCCGATGACTGGAAAGACGACCAGACGATCGAGCTGACGTTCAAGAACCAGCCAACGACAAGCTCCAGCACAACGCTGAGCTACGGTGTCTTCCCCATCACGGCAGCCTACTTGCCCTGGAACAACGGCCGGTCCACAGACCCGGCGCTTGTCCAGCACGGGGTGAGGCTCTACGAGAATCCGAGGCCGCCTAGCCCTGGACCAGGACCGGGCCCTGGACCTGGACCGGGCCCCATCACCGAGACCTACCCGAAGGTGTGGACGTACAGCCAGAGCCTCTACAACTACTCGATCGTGTGCACGCACGGGAGCGAGTCGTTCACGTCCGCGTTCACCTACCTGGACGCGGCGAGCGCACTGGCGGCGGGGAACACCCACAAGACGTCGCTCTGCAAGACGTTCGCGGTGCCTCCAACCGAGGTCTACCGAGCCCATGACGGGGAGACCTGGGAGTGGATCGGGCAGTGCCGGCATCCAGTCGGTGTGAGCAGCTCTGGTGACGGCTACGAACAGCAGTCGTTCGCGACCTGGGGCCTCGTCCAGTGGGGGCTCGCGAACTGCTCAAGGAGCGGCGGCACGACAACCTCGTCGTCCGTCACGAAGCACCGGTGGAGCGTCCAGTGTTCCGCCACCTCAGCGGTAGAGTCGGATACGACCCTCTACGACACGGCAGCGCAGGCCCTCACCGCAGGGAACGCGTTCGCGACTGCCACCTGCAACTAGTTCCCCGCTCGAGCGGGACCAAAGAGGCCGCCCCTGGCGCCAGGGGCGGCCTCTTCATACTAGCTCCGTCCTCATCGCCGAGGGCCTGATACGCTAGGGGGACGGCGCAGGTCGCCGAATAGCCAAACCCCCGGAGCGCTCTCTTGCACGGGCGCGCTACCGGATTAGGCTTTTGATCCATGCCCCTACGCCGGACCCTTGTTGATGGCTCGACTCTCGTCATAGGGCTCGAATGTCCAGACTGCGCCCTCGGCGAAAAGCTCCTCGACTTCGAGCTCCAGCGCCAGCACAGAGGCACCCCGCAGGGTAGGGACGGGGGAGTTGGGGTTGCTGCCGATCTGGGCGTAATCGCCATTGCGAAACATGCTACGGAAACGGGCCACCTTGCGCGCCTCACATTCACGCTGGAGCGCGCTCCCTAGCTGCTCCCGCAGGTGCATCTGCATGTTCCGTCGCACAACCGTCCTCCAGACTTTGTAAACAGGCCCTAGCGGAAGGGCCGGGAGCGGCTGCGCCCAACAGCGCTGGCCGTACCATGGAGGATCGAAGGAGTCCTCCGTGTCGGATGTCACGATCATCGTCGGCCTGCTGGCCGTTGTCGCGCTCATAGCTGCGAACGGCCTCTTTGTCGCGACCGAGTTCGCGTATGTCGCGGTGCGACGCACGCAGATCGAGCAGCTCGCGAGCAAGGGCCATGCGCGCGCACGCGTGCTGCTGGGCTCGCTGAAGCGGCTCGACATGTGCATCGCAACGACGCAGCTGGGGGTCACCATGTCGAGTCTCGGGCTCGGCTGGGTGGGCGAGCCGGCGCTTGCGAGCCTGATCGAGCCCGGGCTGGAGAACCTGCTGGGAGACGCGCTGGGGACGGCCGCGGCCCACACGATCGCGGTGACGGTGGCGTTCATCTTCATCACGGCGGTGCTGATCGTGTTCGGGGAGCTGGCGCCGAAGCACATCGCGCTGGCCCGAGCCGAGCGGACGGCGCTTCTCGTGGCGGCGCCCATCGAGGTGTTCACGCGCATCCTCCGCCCCTTCATCTGGCTGCTGAACGGGATGGGCGTGGGAGTGGCCCGGCTGGCGGGGGTGCGGCCCGTGCGCGAGCGGCAGTCGACGCTGGCGCCGGAGGAGCTCGAGCTCGTCATGGAGGCGAGCGCACGAGCGGGACTGCTCTCGACGGCGGAGCTGCTGCTGGCGCAGCGGGGCCTCGAATTCGGGGAGGTCCAGGCGGATCAGGTGATGGCCCCGCGCCGGGACGTGGTAGCGATCGAGGCAGCGGCCTCGCTCGACGAGGTGCTCGCGCTCACGGGCGAGCAACCGCACCGGCGCTATCCCGTCTATGAGAGTGACCTCGACCATGTGATCGGGATACTCGACACCAAGGACCTGATCCGCGTCGTGCGCGAGGGCGGCGAGGACTGGCGCTCACTGGTGGGTCCGGTGGTCGCGATTCCCGAGTCCGTGAGCCTGGAGGTGGCCGTCACGGAGATGCGCGCACAGGGCGCGACGCTGGTCGTGCTCGTCGACGAGCACGGAGGCACGAGCGGCATCCTGAGCGGCGACGACGTACTGGGCCGCTTGCTCGGACAGTGGCACGGGGGCGCCCGCCAGCAGGCAGGCGAGCGCGTGCGATCGCTGCCGAACGGCAACCTGCTGCTGGACGGGCTCGCTTTGATTTCGGACCTGGAGGACGCGGCGGAGATCGAGATCCAGGGCACGGGCGAGGACTTCGACACGGTGAGCGGCTTCGTGATGGAGCGGCTGGGCCGGATTCCCTCCGTGGGGGAGCGGTTCGAGGAGACGGGCTTCGAGTTCCAGGTAACGGCGATGGATGGACGCCGGGTGGCGCGCGTGGTCGCGAGGCGGCAAGGGGGCGTCAGCGCCTAGGTCGCGTCTCAGTCGCCCGGGGCGAGCGCGGGCACATAGCGGCCGAGCACGGTCCTGAGCAGACGCAGGGCGCCGGGCTGGGCTCGCCGCATGGCGTCGGCGACGGCCAACCCGGCGAGTGAGACGATCGCCCCGAACACGGCGTCGATGATGAAGTGGTTGGCCGTCATCACGATGGAGAAGAGCATGAGCACGGGCCACATGACCCCTCCAACGACGACCCACAGGTGGCGCCGTCCCACCCAGGCGAAGGCGCCGCCGAGCAACATCGACCAGCCGAAGTGGAGGCTGGGCACAGCCGCGTAGGGATTGACGAAGGCCTGGGCCTCCTGCGCCTGGTAGCCGACGCGGTCGAGGACGGCCATGGTGTCGACATACCCCGAGAAGGGGACGAGCCGGGGCGGGGCGACAGGATAGAGCGCGTAGATGACGACCCCGATGGCGCCGGAGGCGAGGAAGGCCGTGCGCATGAGGCCGTAGGTGGAGCGATGCCAGACGAAGAGGAAGATGGCGAGCACGACCACCAGGGGCATGTGGCCCCAGAAGTAGATCCAGTTCATCACGCGGACAGCCCAGTAGTCGTCGATGATCCAGGACTGCCACTCAAGCTCCCAGTAGAAGCCGAGGGCGCGTTCGACGGCGACGAGGTCGAGGCCGTTGGAGAGCGCCTCGCCGGCACGGTCGACGACAGCGCCGCGGATGAAGAAATACACGAGGAAGGCGATGACGACGACGACCGCCTCCTGGATGCCGGTGCGCCGGGTGAATCGCCAGAAACGGATCGCGCTGGCTCGCCGGGACTCGCTGCTGATGGCCATGCCGATGGGCTCGCGCCTTGCCGCCTCTATGGGGGCGGCTACACTCTCCGGTGGCGCACGCTACCAAACTTCGGGAAGAGGACCAACGATGGACATCAAAGTCGTCCAGGGTGACATCAGCACGACGGAGGCGGATGTCGTCGTCGTCAATCTGTTCGAGGGCGTGACGAGCCCGGGCGGAGCCACGGGCGCAGTCGACCGCGCGCTCGACGGGGCGATCAGCAAGCTGATCGAACTGGGCGACATCCGCGGAAAGGCGGGGGAACGCACGACGATCCACACCTTCGGCAAGATCGCGGCGCCGCGGGTGGTCGTGGCAGGGCTGGGCAAGGCGGAGGACTTCGACGTGCACGCCGTGCGGAACCTCTCGGCGGAGGTGGCGAGGTCGTGCCGCAAGCCGGCCGTGAAGCACGTCGCCACGATCGTGCACGGCGCGGGCATCGGCGGCCTCGACCCCGAGGCGTGCACGCAGTCGCTGGCGGAAGGGGCCGTGCTCGGGGCCTACCGCTTCCTTCGCTACAAGACCGAGTCGGACGACGACGACAAGGCGGAGCTCGGGCAGCTCACAATCGTCGAGCACGACGGTTCGAAGGTGGCGGCGATGGCGGAAGCGGCGAACCGCGGCCGCATCATGGCGGAGGCGACAAACCTGGCGCGGGACCTCGCGAATGAGCCCGCGAACAACCTGAACCCGACCGACCTGGCGGGGCGGGCGGCGGAGGTCGCGAGCGCGCCCAACCTCGAGATCGAGGTGATGGAAGAGGAGGAGATGGAGAAGAAGGGCATGGGCTCGCTGCTCTCGGTGGCGCGCGGGAGCGTGCAGCCGGCCAAGCTCGTGTGCATCAGCTACAAGGGCCGCGGTGGCGAGGGGTACGACCTCGCGCTCGTGGGGAAGGGCATCACCTTCGACACGGGTGGGATCAGCATCAAGCCGGCGCAGGGCATGGAGGCGATGAAGGCCGACATGACCGGCGCGGCCTCGGTGATCGCGGCGATGCAGGCGGTCGCGGCGCTGGCCCCGAAGGCGGACATCCTCGCGATCGCCCCGTGCACGGAGAACATGCCGGGGGGGAACGCGACGCGTCCCGGCGATGTGGTCTCGGCCATGAACGGGAAGACGATCGAGATCCTGAACACGGACGCGGAGGGCCGCCTCGTGCTGGCCGACGGCCTCTGCTACGCGCGCGAGCTGGGCGCCCGACACCTCGTCGACGTGGCCACGCTCACAGGGGCGATCAGCGTCGCCCTGGGCGACCAATGCTACGGCCTGATGACGAACGACGACGCACTGGCGGAGCGGGTCGAGGCGGCGGCCGCGGCGGCGGGCGAGCGCAGCTGGCGGCTACCGATGTTCAAGGAGTACGGCGACCAGCTCAAGAGCAACGTGAGCGTGGTCAAGAACATCGGGGGGCGCCCCGCGGGGAGCATCACCGCGGCGAAGTTCCTCGAGCACTTCGTCGACGAGAAGCCCTGGGTGCACCTCGACATCGCGGGCGTGGACATGGCCTCGAAGGACAAGGGCTGGATCACGAAGGGCGCGAGCGGGCAGGTCGTGCGCGCCCTCGTCAACCTCGCGCTCGGCTTCGCGGACGAGTAGGACGAGCAGATGCCCGATCTCTTTCCCCGCAGCGCCGCCTACGACGAGTCGTGGGTGACGGAGAACCGCATGGGGCCGAACGTGCTCTGGCTGGCGGAGTCGGTGGCCGAGCAGATGACGCTCGAGCCCGGCATGCGGGTGATGGACCTCGGGTGCGGGAAGGCGCTGAGCTCGGTGTTCCTCGCGCGCGAGTTCGGCGTCGAGGTGTGGGCGACGGACCTCTGGATCAAGCCAACGGAGAACTGGGAGCGCATCCGGGAAGCGGGTCTGGAGGGGCAGGTGCATCCCATCTACGCCGAGGCGCACCAGCTTCCGTACGCGGAAGGCTTCTTCGACGCGATCGTGAGCCTGGACGCCTACCACTACTTCGGCGACGCGGACCTCTACCTGGAGAACGTGGCCCGCTTCCTGAAGCCGGGCGGGGAGATCGGCATCGTCTGTCCCGGCTTCCGGCGGGAGCTTGGCCCCGACGACGTGCCCGAATACCTCGCCTGGTACTACGGGATCGGGGCCTACTCGTTCCACACCCCCGACTGGTGGCGCGATCACTGGCGCAAGACCGGGCTGGTGGAAGTGACATGCGCGGACGAGCCTCCGGAGTCGGACGCCATGTGGGAGGAGTTCATCCCGCATACCGAGCCGGAGGAGCAGGCCGCGATCAGGGACGATGCGGCGGGGGAGCGGCTGCTGACGTTTGCGCGGGTGGTGGCGCGGAAGCGGTGACGAGGCAGGGCGCGGTCCTCTAGGATTCCGCCATGGCTGATTACCAGGACATCCTTACCGAAAAGCGGGACCGCCACGCGATCATCACCCTCAACCGGCCGGAGAAGATGAACGCGCTGAGCCACAACCTTCGCGCCGAGGTGTTCGACGCGATGAAGCACTTCGAGCTGGACGAGAGCGTGAAGGTCATCATCCTGCGCGGCTCGGGCCGGGCCTTCAGCGCAGGGTACGACCTCTCGGGGACGCCCCCGGACGAACACAGCTACGTCGATACGCGCAGCGGGCTGCCGGGCGTGGGACCGATCCACCCGGGGCAGGGCCAGTGGCCCCAGCACCTGCTGAGCGGTTACTGGCAGATCTGGGACCTGACCAAGCCGGTGATCGCGATGGTGCACGGCTACTGCCTGGCGGGCGGCACCGAGCTGGCGACGATGTGCGACCTGATGTTCATCGCCGAAGACGCGATCATCGGGTACCCGCCGGTGCGGGCGATGACGAGCGTCGACATCATCTACCACCCCTGGCACATGCATCAGAAGAAGGTCCGCGAGCTGCTCTACACGGGCGACAGCCTCACCGGGCTGGAGGCGGTGGAGGTGGGCTGGGCGAACCGGGCCCTCCCGGTCGAGGATCTGCTCGAGGCGACGGAGGCCTTCGCCGAACGGATCGCGAACATCGACTCGCCAATGCTGCAGATGACGAAGCGCCAGGTGAACCGCGTCTACGAGATCATGGGGATCCGCACCTCGATGGCGGTGGGCGCCGACATCCAGGCGCTGAGCTCCGTGCGGCCCGGCGGCGGGGAGTTCGGGCGCATCTCGCGGGAGAAGGGGCTGAAGGCCGCGCTCGACTGGCGCGACGGGCCCTTCGAGGACTACGGGAAGGCGCCCCCGGGCACGGCCCGTCCCAGCGCCGCAACCTGGTGAGCGACGGGCCGGGAGGGGCGGAGTCCGAGGCATTCGCGCGTCACTTCGCCGAACATCCGCTGCACCGGGCTCTGGGGGTGCGCCTGGAGGAGCGGCGCGAGGACTTCGCCCGCATCTCGATCGCGCCGAGCGCGGTCACGCAGGGGGGCGTGGCGGGAGGGCTGCACGGGGGCATCCTCGCGGCGCTGGTCGACATCGTGATGCTGGCGGCGCTCTCGACGGTGCAGCGCGCGGACCGGGAGCCGGCGGGCACGGCCGACCTGAACATCACCTACCTGCGGCCCGCCCTGGGGGCGCGCATCTACGCCGAGGGAACAGTCGTAAAACGGGGGAGGCAACTGGCGATGGTCGAAGTCAGCATCCTCGACGACCAGGACCGGCTCTGTGCGAAGGGGCGCACCCTGTACGCGTTCCGAGGCGCTTAGGAGGTCTCCGAATCCTCCGCCGTCTCGAAGTCGTCGAGCTCCGCGAAAACGGTACGGACCTGGTCGTACATGCGGCGGGCGATGCGCACGCTGAGGGCGATGTCCTGGCTGCCGTCGAGGCCGTTCTGGGCGACGGCGTGGACGACGCGGCCAGTGCGGAAGCAAACCATGGTCTTCACGAGGCGGCCCAGCCCCTCGACCTGCTCGCCGAGGAGGAGCCCCTGGGCGCCATCCCCGATGCTGGCCACCCAGAACTCGGTGAAGTCGGTGGCGCCGCGCTCATCGACGAGGGCCCCGCAGAAGAGGCTGAGGGAGTCCTGCGCGGCTTCGACATCGGCGTAGAGGGTGGACTGAACGGTGATGAAGGCAGGCCCGCCGAGGGCGAACGAGCCGCTCCAGGAAAACTCCCGCATGACGCCCGTCACGCGGCCGCGAGCATCGAGCTGCGTGATCTTGCCGCGCAGGTTCTCCTCGTTGAAGAGCTGGGCCCAGCTGGGGTTGTCGAACGTGTTGGTGTTCGCGTTGTCCATGGCGATCGGCAGGTCGTCGATGCTCAGGAGCATGTCCTCGAGCGGGTAGGCGTCGTCGGGCAGGTCGGCCCGGAACGGTTCGTCCTCGGTCGCGCAGGCGCTGAGCAGCCCGAGGCCAAGAGCCGCGAGGAGGGGGAGGAGAGGCAGCCGCAGTGAGGTGCGTCGCACGTGGAAGAGCCATGGTACCGGACGGAGGGGGTGGCGGCTGGGGCGCTCGGAGGCGACGATCGGGGTCGCGGGCGCGCGGGAGGACACGTTGACGGGATTCGTGGCAGCGGCCCTGGTTGCGATCGCGGTCACGATCGTCGTGGGAGCGGTGGTGTTCCGCTGGCAGCGCGCGATCGCGGCGCTGCGCGTCCTGCGCCGGGTCGGGTGGGGGTACGTGATCGCCATCGTCATCCTCGCGGTGATCTACGTGTGGCGGGACGGCGGGCTCTGAGGCCGTGCGTGTCCTGGTTGCGCCCCAGGAGTTCAAGGAGAGCCTGACGGCGGAAGAGGCGGCGGCCGCGATCGCGAGCGGCGTGGCGCGGGCGAGGCCGGAGTGGACCATCGAGGAGCTGCCGCTCTCGGACGGCGGTCCGGGGTTCCTCGCGGCGCTGGCGCGGGCGACGCAGGGACGGGTTCGCGAGGTGGCCACCCACGACGCGCTCGGGCGGGCGCGGACAGCGCAGGTGCTGGACATCGCGGAGACGGGGACGTGCGCGCTGGAGAGCGCGATGGCGAACGGGCTCGCCCTGATCCCCCCGAACGAACGCAACGCCCTGCGGGCCAGCACCGAGGGCGTGGGCGAGCTCATCGCGGCGGCGCTCGAAGGGGGACCGAGACGCATCGTGGTGGGCGTGGGCGGAAGCGCGACCAGCGACGGCGGCTCGGGGATGGCGCGAGCCCTGGGCGCCCGCTTCCGGGACGGGGCGGGGCGGGACCTCCCGCCGGGGGCGGGGGCGCTCGCCGACCTGGCGCGCATCGACTGGTCGCCGCCGCGGTCGCTGGCGGGGGTGGAGGTGCTGGTCGCCACGGACGTGACGAATCCGCTGGTGGGGCCGCGGGGAGCGGCGGCCGTCTTCGGGCCGCAGAAGGGCGCTTCGGCCGAGGAGGTGGAGGCGATCGAGGCCGCCCTGCAGCGCTACGCGGCTGTCGTCGAGCGCTCGCTCGGGGTGGCGCTCGCGAGTCTGCCGGGGGCGGGGGCGGCGGGGGGGCTGGCGGGGG
>DAOUID010000041.1:0-6993 GCA_034428315.1 Dehalococcoidia bacterium | reverse complement strand
CGAGGTCGTCCACGAACGCCCCCAGGTGGTGCAGCCGCGAGCCCTCGCCCGCCTCCCACACCGTCCCCGGCACCGCCTCGATCAGCTCGATGTAGGGAGGCCCCTCCGCCGTGTAGGCGAACCGCGAGTTCATCACCTGCACGCCCGCCTTCGTGCGAACGCGAATGCTCGCTGACCCCGGCGGCCGCGGCCAACTCGCCCCGAACCGCTTCGCGATCTCGTCCATCCCCTGCTCGATGTCGGGCACGATGATCCCGACGTGAAACACATCCTCGTACTTGATCACCGCTAGCCGCCCTCGCCCCGCAGGTTCGCGAGCATCCCCTCGCGCAGGTGCCCCGGCAGCAGCTCCTGCCGGATGCCCAGCGGCCCGTTCATGTAGGACACCGCCATCATCCCGCCCCCGACATCCAGGGTCGCTTCCAGCTCCACGCCCTCCGAAATCAGCCGCGCCACCTCGTCGTCAAGGTCGTCGACGAACGCCCCCAGGTGATGGATGCGTGAGCCCTCGCCCGCCTCCCACGGCGTGCCCGGCACCGCCCGGATCACCTCCAGGTAGGGAGGCCCCTCCGCCGAGTAGACGCCGATCACCTCGGCCCGCGTCTCGCCCGCGGCGGTCTTCACCAGCACGTCCGCCCCGGAGGTCGGCGGCGGGTCCGGGAACGTCACCCCGAACCGGTTCGCGATCTCCTTCAGGCCCGACTCGAGGTCCGGCACGATGATCCCCACGTGGAACATGTCTTCGTACTTCATGGGCGGCAACCTACGCCCCCGCTCGCCCGCCCCGCAAGCGTGTATCGTGCCCGCGGGGTAGCGCATGGCTGGACCGCTCGCCGGAGTCCGCGTCCTCGACCTCTCCCGCGAGGTCGCTGGCGCCTACGCCACCAAGCTCCTGGCCGACTACGGCGCCGACGTGCTCAAGCTCGAGCCCCCCGAGGGCGACCCCCTCCGCGCCTTCGGTCCCTTCCCCGGCGACGGTCCCCACCCCGAGCGCTCCGGCCTCTTCCTCCACCTCAACACGAATAAGCGCTCGCGCGTCCTCGACGCGACCGACCCCGCCAACGCCGCCCAGATCCGCGCCCTCGCCGCCGAGGCCGACATCGTCGTCGAGGACTGCGCACCCGGCGAACCTGCCTCCTGGGGCTGGGGCTGGGATGCGCTCTCCGCCGGACGCGACGACCTCGTCCTCCTCTCTATCACCCCCTTCGGTCAGACCGGCCCCTACCGGCGCTACCGCGGCTCCGAGATCACGCTCCAGGGCCTCGGTGGCCCCATGCATATGACCGGGCACGCCAGCCTCGGGCCGCTCAAGCACGCCGGACACTTCGCCGGCTACCACGCCGGCATCGTCTCCGCCTTCGCCGCCATGCTCCTGCGCCTGCGCGTCGAGGCGGGCGGGCATGGCGACTGGATTGACGTCTCTCTTGCCGAATGCCAGGCCAGCTCCCGCGACCGCCGCAGCACCGCCCTGCTGGCCGCCTCCTACGCCGGTGTCGGCGGGGGGCGCGGCGCCACCGGTCTGCGCGTCGCCGTCGGGGTGCGCCCCTGCGCCGATGGCTACGTGAACATCATGGGCGCCGGACCCCGCCTGCACGCACTGCTCCACCTCATCGACCGCGAGGATCTGCTCGAGCACCCCGACATCAACGCCCCCATGACCCTGATGCCGCCTGCCCTCGCCGAGGAGGTCGAGGCCGCCTACCGCGCCTGGCTTGCCGAGCGGACGAAGCGCGAGATCATCCCCCTCGCCCAGCAGCACCACCTCCCCTGTGGCGCCCTCCAGACCACCCGGGACCTGCTGGAGGACCCGCACTTCCTCGAACGCGGCGTCTGGGAGCCCATCGACCATCCCGAGGCCGGCCGCCTCCACTACCCCTCCCGCCCCTTCGTCATGTCGGCGACCCCCCGCCAGCCCGCGCGACGCGCACCCCTCCTCGGTGAGCACGGCGGTGAGGAGGCGTTCCCGCCCCGCCCCGCACCAGTGCCCCCCGCCCGTCCCCTCCCCGGGGGACGCCTCCCCCTCGAAGGGGTCCGTGTCGCCGAGATCACCGTCGTCTGGGCGGGCACGCACGTCAGCCAGCTCCTCGCCGACTGGGGCGCCGAGGTCGTCCGCGTCGAGCCCGTCAACCGCATCCAGCCGGCTACCCGGGGGGCGGAGGGGTCCCTCACGAAGGAGCAGTCCCGCCGGGTTGCGGAGCAGGGCCAGCCCCTGAGCGCCTACCCCGACTTCGACCCTCGCGACGACCCCTGGAACCGCAACCCCGGCTTCAACGTCGGCGCGCGCAACAAGCGCTCCATGACCTGCGACATCATGGCCCCCGAGGGCCGCGAGACCATCCGCCGGCTGGTAGCGAAGTGCGACGTCTTCGTCGAGAACAACGTCCCCGAGACGATGGCCCGCGCCGGCATCAGCTACGAGGCCTTCCGCGAGGTCAATCCCAGCATCGTCATGCTGCGCATGCCCGCCTTCGGTCTGAGCGGCCCCTACAGCGCCTACCGCGGCTTCGGCATGCACGCCGAGGCTACCGTCGGCCACACCCTCCTGCGCGGCTACCCGGATAGCGAGCCCGAGCTGACGGGTGACGCTCTCGCCTCCGACGCCATCGCCGGGGCGCACGGCGCCCTTGCCGTCCTCATGGCTCTCCGCCACCGGCAGCGCACGGGGGAGGGTCAGCAGATCGAGATGGCGCTGGCTGAATCCTTCCTCCCCGTCCTCGGGCAGTTCCTGCTCGACTTCTGCATGAACGGGCGGGTGGCCCGCGGCCTCGGCAACACCCACCCCTGGAACGCACCCCACGACGCCTACCCCGCCCGCGGCGCCGACCAGTGGATCGCCATCGATGTCGCCACCGACGACGAGTTCGCCGCCCTCTGCCGCGTCCTCGGCGCCGAGTCGCTCGCCGGCGATCCCCGCTTCGCCACCGCCGAGGCCCGCCGCCGGAACCGCACCGCCCTCGATGAGGCCGTGGGAGACCGCACCCGCACGCGCGACAAGCACGAGCTCTTCCACGCCCTCCAGTCTCGTGACGTCTGCGCCGCCCCCCTCCTCGATGGGGTCGACGCGCAGGCCGACCCCCACCTCAACGCCCGCGGCTTCTTCGAAGAGGTCTACCAGCCCAACGTGGGCACCCACCGCTACCCCGGCATGAACTTCAAGCTCGCGAACACCCCTAACGCCATCCGCCTCCCCGCCCCCGCCCTCGGCGAGCACAACGACTGGGCCTACCTCGATCTCCTCGGCTACACCCGCGCGGAGCTCGACGACCTCATCGCCAGCGGCCAGGTCGGCACCCGCTATCCCCCCGCTCTCCTCCCCGGCGGGCGCGCGTGAGAGGTTGACCGCTTCCACGTCGCGTGAAGCCCCCTGGGCCGAGCGGATCGGGCACGTAAAGGCATGGGTGCGCGCAGGCGCGCCCTTGGGGAGAATGGTCGAGGCCCCTGGCCGCCCCTGGAATCCCCAACCCCTCCCGGTCAGGCCGGATACCCGGAAGCGAGAGAGATGAACGCAACGATGAAGTTGGTGGCCACCCTCGCCTGGGCGGCGGTGGCGTCGGTGGCGCTGGTGGCGTGCGGCTCCGACGACCCGGAACCGACCGCAACGCCATCCCCCACCGCGACAACCACGCCCGCGACGACGCCCGCCGCAACCCCCGTCGCGACCGCCCCGGCGACGGCGACGGCCACTCCGGTCGCGGAGACGCCAACCCCGGCGCCAACCCCCTCCCCCACTCCGACGCCCGTGTCCGTGCCAACGGAACCGGACGCCCTTCTGCCATTCGATGAAGCGGTCGTTCGCGGCACCCTCAGCAATGGCCTCACGTACTACATCAAGCACAACCAGGAGCCGCTCGACCGCGCCTACCTCTCCCTCGTCGTGGCGGCGGGCTCGATCCTCGAGGAGGAACAGCAGCGCGGGCTGGCCCACTTCGTCGAGCACATGGCCTTCAACGGAACCGAGCGCTTCGAGAAGCAACAGATCGTCGACTACCTCGAGTCCATCGGCAGCACCTTCGGCGCCGACCTGAACGCCTTCACCGGCTTCGACACCACCCAGTACTTCCTCGAAATCCCCACGGACGACCCGGAGATCCTCGAGACCGCTTTCCAGATCCTGAGCGACTGGGCCTTTGCCGTGACCCTCTCGCCCGAGGAGGTGGAGCTTGAGCGCGACGTGATTCTCGAGGAGTGGCGCCTGTCCCAGGGGTTCAATTCCCGCTGGCAGGAGAGCTTCTTCCCATTGTTGTTCGGTTCTTCCCGCTACGTGGATCGGGATCCCATCGGACTGCTCGAGGTCATAGAAACCGCGCCCCCGGAAGAGCTCCGCGCCTTCTACGAGCGTTGGTACCGCCCCAACCTGATGGCCGTCGTTGCCGTCGGCGACTTCGACGTCGAGGAGATCGAGGCGAAGGTGAAGCAGCACTTCGCCCCGCCCCCCGAGGGCGAGGCCTACCAGGACCGGGCCGCCGTCGCCGAACCCACCGACCGGCCCCGCTTCGAAGTCCCCGGCCACGAGGCTCCGCGAATCGACATCTTCACCGACCCGGAGGCGCCCGGCACCCAGCTGACCCTCGTGCTCAAGCTGCCGCCCGATTCCGGGCAGGACGTGGCCGCATTCCAGCGCTTCGTGGCGCAAGAGCTTGCCTTCATGATGATCAATGCTCGCCTCTTTGAGCGGGGGCAGGTCGCCGATCCGCCCTACCTCTATACCGCGGGCTCCCGCGGTTCGTTCGTGGAGCCGCTTGACATCGTGACCTTCGCCGTCGTGACGGAGTTGGACGGGGTCGAGCGCGGATTCGATGCGTTGCTGGAAGAGATGCAGCGCGTCGCTCAGCACGGCTTTACGACCAGCGAGCTGGCCCGCGAAAAGGCCAACCTCCTGAGCTCGGCGGAAAGCGTCTACAAGCAACGGGACCAGTTGGAATCCAGCGCCCTTGCCGGGGAGTACGCCAACCACTTCCTCACCGGGACTCCCGTGCCCGGCGTCGAGGCCGAGTGGGCGCTCTACCAGGCCATCCTTCCCCGGGTTTCCCTGGCGGACGTCGACGCCATCGCCGCTTCCTGGTCCGAACCCGGCGACACCGTCGTCCTCGTCCTGCGACCGGAAACCGACGGCTCCATCCCCGACGGCGAACTGGCTGCAGTCGTCGGGACGAAGCTGGAAGCGGCCGGCGCCCTGAGCGTCGAGGCCTACGAGGACGACGTCGCCGACGTGCCCCTCCTCGCGACGCTGCCAACGCCCGGCAGCATCGTCGCCGAAGAGCGGATCGACTCGATCGATGCCGAGCGCTGGACGCTCTCCAACGGCATCACCGTCATCGCCCGGCAGACCGACTTCAAGAACGACGAGGTCCTCTTCGAAGCGTTCAGCCCGGGCGGGCACTCCCTCGTCGCCGACGAGGACCACGTGTCCGCCCTGTACGCCGCCGCACTGGTCAGTGGCAGCGGCGTCGGCCTGCACGACAGCGTCACCCTGGACAAGCTGCTGGCCGGCAAGCAGGTGTCGGTGGCGCCCTATATCAGCGCCCTCTTCGAGGGGTTGAGCGGCAGCGCCTCCCCCGAGGACCTGGAGACCCTCTTCCAGCTCATCACCCTCTATGTGACCGAGCACCGGCTCGACCCGGCCTATTACTCGACCTACGAGACGAGGCTGCGCACCCTCGCCGAGACCCGCACGACGCAGCCAGATGCGGTCCTCTACGACACCGCCAACACCATCCTCGCCCAGCACCACTTCCGGCGCCGGACCCTCACCCTCGAGCTCCTGGAAGAGCTCAGCATGGAGCGGGCGGACGCTGTCTACGCCGATCGCTTCGCCGACATCGGCGACGCCACCTTCGTCTTCGTGGGCGCCTTCGACTGGGACGACTTGCGTTCCCTGAGCGAGGCCTACCTCGCCAGCCTGCCCACCTCCGGCCGGGCCGAGCAGTACCGGGATGTGGGGATCGATCCTCCCGAGGGGATCGAGGAGCACGTGGTTCGCAAGGGGATCGAGCCGCGAAGCCAGACCATCCTCGTCTATGCCGGCGATGCCGAGTGGAGCCGCAACGAGGCGCTGGCCATCGAAGTCGCAGGCGAGATGCTCCAGATCCGCCTGCGGGAGCGGCTGCGGGAGCAGCTGGGCGGCACCTATTTCGTCAGCGTCAGCGCCGGGCTCAGCTCTCTCCCCGACCACGAGTACCAGGTCGCCATAATCTTCGGGAGCGACCCCTCCCGGGTCGACGAGCTGGGCGCTGAGGTCGCCGCCGAGATCGAGTGGCTGCGCGACGGCGGCGAGCAACGGTATCTCGACACCGTCAAGGAGCTCCTGCGCAGCTCGCGCGAGGAGCAGCTCCGGGAGAACAGCTTCTGGCTGACCCAGATCGAGGCGGTCGTCCAGCGGGGTGAGATGTTCTCCGAGATCAACGGCTTCGATGCTCGGCTGGACGCCTTGACCCTGGAGGAAGTAGCCGCCGCCGCCCGGCGCTACCTGCTCGACGACCAGTACGTGCGCGTGGTCCTGTTCCCGGAGGAGGAGTAGTCCCTCGGGGAGGGCTCACGGCCTCCCGGTTGGCCCCGTTCCCGCCCCCGCCTAGAGTGGAAGGGCATGCTGTCGCTCCGGCGCCTGTGGCTGTTGTTCAAGCACTCGGTGTTCGAGTTCCTCGATGACAACTGCCCCCAGATGGGCGCGGCTATCTCCTACTACGTCCTCTTCTCCCTCTTTCCCCTCGTCATCGTGTCCATCGGCGTGCTCGGCCTCCTCCTGCAGGACAACGACATCGAGCGCCGTCTCATCGACGAGCTGACCGGCCTCCTCCCCGTCGATGCCGGCGGCGCCGATGACGTGGAGAGCGCCGTCCAGGAGCTCACCGGCGCATCGAGCGGCGTGCTTGGCGTCCTCGGTCTTATCGGCCTGGCCTGGGCCGCGAGCGCCATGTTCGCCGTCATCCGGCGCTCGCTCGACATCGCCTTCGACCTTTCCGGGAGGCGCCCCTTCATCCGCCAGAAGCTCGTCGA
>DAOUID010000040.1:0-23255 GCA_034428315.1 Dehalococcoidia bacterium | reverse complement strand
AGGTTGGTGGCGTTAAACTCGCCCTCGTCGACGATGAGCAGCCCGCCGGGGACGAGGTCGCCGAGATTGGTCTTGAGGGCGGCGGGGTTCATGGCGACGAGCGCGTCCGGGTTGTCGCCCGGGGTGTGGATGTCGTTGCTCGAGAACGAGAGCTGGAAGCCGGATACGCCCGGGAGCGAACCGGTTGGGGCGCGGATTTCGGCGGGGTAGTCGGGCAGGGTCGCGAGATCGTTCCCGTAAACGGCGGTCGTGCGGGTGAACTGCGTACCCGTGAGCTGCATCCCGTCGCCGGAGTCACCAGCAAAGCGGATCGTGACGCGATCGCGCGTCGTGGTGGCTTCGGACAGCGGTGACTCGATTTCGGTGGTCATCCTGTGACTATCCCCCCTCCCGCTTCGCCACGACCTGGTGGGGACGCGGCGGCAGGTTCAGCACTTCCTCGGGAAAAGATTCGGAGAAGTGCTGCAAGAGCTCGCCCAGACGTACGAGCCCGATGACGGCGCCATCTTCCATGACCGGCAGGGTGCGATAGTTGTAGCGCTGCATGAGCGCGATCGCATCACCCACGGTGGTCGAGGAGGCGATGGTGACCGGATTGCGGGTAAGCAAATCCGGGTCGAGCGGCTGATCCCAGTCGAAGTCTCCAGACATGCAGCGCGTGAGCACATCCCGTTCGGTGAAGATGCCCACGAGCTCCTCCTTCTCCACGGCGAGGACGCAAGAGCGCGCACCCGAGTGCATCCGCTGGACAGCGGTGCGAACAGAGGCCGTGGGCGGGAGAAACACTGGTTCCGCGAGTGGGAGTTCGCCCACGCGCTGGTCTATGAACTTCGCGAGCCGGGACCGATCCATCCGTTCCTGACTGCTTCCGCGAGCCGCGGGGTCTACCCCCGCGGTAGCGCTTAGCTCTGCATCGGAGTGTAGCGCCTTTTGTGCTTATACACGCCAGTGCAGCCACCGGCTACGGTCTCGCTTACATCCGGGGGGAGCTCCGGCATCGGTCACACTTGCAGGACGGCGAGAGGCGTTACAATCCCGCCGCATAAACGCTTGCCCGAGGGGGCCAGGGATGAACATTCGGATCGTGGCGATTGCCCGGCCCGTGGGAACGGCCGGGGAAGAGATCGCCCAGCTGACCGCAGAGAAGTTGGGCTTCCGTTTCTACGACTACCAGGTCGTGCAGACGGCTGCCCAGGAAGCGGGCGTCTCGCCCGAGACGGTAAGCGAGGCGGAGCACACGCCCTCGCTGCTGACCCGCATCCTGGAGGCGCTGGCGCGCAACCCGAGCATGCCGGTGGCGGCCTGGGCCGACCCGGTCCCGCTCGCCACCAACCCCCTCCTCACCTCGACGGAATACCGGCGCTTTATCGAAGACGTGATCCGCGACCTGGCGGACCAGGGCGAGGCCGTGCTGATGGGACACGGGGCGCCCATGGTGCTGCAGGGGCGATCCGACACGCTCAAGGTGCTGACGACGGGGTCGACGGACCTGCGCGCGCAGCGCATCGCCGAGGGGATGAACATCGACGTCGACAGCGCCCGCAAGACGGTGATGAAGACGGACTCGGAGCGGCAGGACTACTTCCAGCGCTTCTACAACCGCGCGTGGCTGGCGACGGAGAACTACGACCTCTGCCTGAACACGGACCGGCTGACGCCGGACCAGGCGGCCTCGATCATCGCGCAGACCGCGCAGATGCACTGAGGGCGGAGGCTCAGGCCCGCTCGAAGGCGACGATCGCGGCGCCCAGGAGCACCGCCTGGATAAGCCCCGCCGAGACCAGCAGCCAGAGGCCGGCGGCGCGCTCGCGCGCGTGCAGCAGGAAGCCGAGCGCGAGGTTGACGGCGACGATGCCCCCGCCCACGGCGCCGATGCGGAGGAGCGCCGACGGGTGGTCGACCTGCACGATGCCGGTCGCCCGGGGGAAGTCGATCTGCACGAGCGCGGGCAGGTCGGGGTACTGGCTGAAGAGGAACCCGCCGAGCGCACCGAGGGCCACGATCACGAAGCTGAGGGCGAACCAGACATCCTGGTCGCCCCAGAGCGGCAGGAGCGCCAGGCCCTGGGGCTCGACGCGCTGGGGTTCGCCGGGCTCGAAGCCGACGATCAGCCTGCGCGAGCAGGCCTCGGCGAACCCGACCTGGTCGGGCACCGTGAGGCCGTAGGTACGGCCCGGCGTGACGACGAAGACGTTGTCCTCGGGGCGGTTGTGGGTCGCGAAGAAGAGGGTCGGGCCGAGGGAGGAGGCCATGCCTCGTCCGATATGGCAGCCCCACCAGTTCAGGCCCGAGACGGTCTCCTCGCCGACGGTGCGCCCGGGCACGACGCGCTGGATGTCGACCACGGGAATGACGACCTCGCGGCCGCACCAGCGGATGCGCAGGGCGTCGTCGTCGATCTGGTAGGAGAGGCGGGCGATGCCGATAGTCCACCAGCCGAAGAGCAGCGCCAGCCCACCGAAGATCGAGACGACGACCCAGGCGAGGAAGGTGGTGAACTCGATGGCGCCGCCGCCGGCGAGCACGCCCGCGACCAATGCGATGAAGGCCGCCCAGGTGGTGAACGCCCCGCCGACGATGACGCCGAGGGCGCGGGGCGGCCGGAAGGTATCGGCGTCTACGACGCCACCCGCACGCGGGCCGGGGTGCACCACTGGCGATACTTCTCGTTCTTGCCGCGAATGGCATCGAAGAAGAGCCGGGAGAGTTCCCTGGTGATGGGCCCGGGCTCGCCCCCCTTGACCATGCGGCGGTCGATTTCGATGACGGGCGTCAGGTGGGCGGCCGTGCCCGTCATGAACACCTCGTCGGCGATGTACAGCTCCGAGCGGTCGATGGAGCGCTCCTCGGTCTCGATGCCGAGCTCGTTCGCGGCGAGATCGACGACGGTGGCGGCGGTGATGCCTTCGAGGACGTTATCGGAAGGCGGGGGCGTGATGATCTTGCCGTTCCGCACGATGAAGATGTTCTCGCCGCTGCCCTCGGAGACGTGGCCTTCGTGGGTCAGCACGATGGCCTCGTCGAAGCCGTTCAGCTCGGCCTCGGACTTGGCGAGGGCGCTGTTCACGTAGATACCCGTCACCTTCGCCCGAGGGGGGATGCCGGTGTCGTCGACGCGGCGCCAGCTGCTGGTGTGGCAGCGGGCGCCCTTGTCGATGTCGAGATAAGGGCCGAAGGGGGCGATGAAGATGAGGAGGTCGCTCTCAAGACCGTGGAGGCGGACGCCCAGGACCTCGGAGCTGAGGTAGACCATCGGGCGGATGTACACGTCCTCCTCGTAGCCGCTTCGCTCGACGATCTCGACGGTGAGATCGCAGAGCTTGTCGATGGGCTCGCGCATCTCCATGCCGAGGATGTGGCTGCTCTGGGCGAGGCGCTCGTAGTGCTCGCGCATGCGGAAGAGGTAGAGGCAGCCGTCGTCCGCGTTCCAGTTGCCGCGGATGCCCTCGAAGACCGCCGTGCCGTAGTTGAAGGCGTGGGTCATCACACCCACCTTGGCCTCCTCCAGAGGGACGATCTGACCTTGGAAGTAGGCATAGGGCGTGGGCATCGGCGGGTACTCCTCGGGGCTGCTTGGCGGTTTCAGTATACGCGGGCGCCGCTACTGGTCCGCCGGAGGATTGCTGAAGAAGGTGGGCTCGCGGCACTCCTCCACGGAGCGCTCCTTGCCCGCCAGCCGCTCGCGCGCATCGTCCCCGGGCAGGGGCGGCGAGAGCACGAGGGGGCTGGTGGGGTCGTCGACCGCCTCCTCCAAATAGTCGATGAAATCCGCGTGGAACTCCCGCAGATCTTCCGGGGGTTCGACCCTCCTCAGCTCCTCGATGAAGTCCTCGATCACGGCGGCGATCCCCGCCTCCTCCGTCTCCACGAGGATAGCGTCGGAGAAACGGTCGAGGTTGGCGCACATGACGGCGAGGTAGCCCTCGTCGGAGACGGGGCTGGGGGGCGGCCCGTCGTCGCCGCAGGCAGTGGCGAGGAGCGCCAGGAGGCCTGCAGCGACAAGGAGGGGAAGGGAGCGGGCCATCGCGGAGATCGTACGCGCCGCCACCGCTACAGGACGATGCGCCGAACCGCGCCGGAAGGCGCGCGCCGCCAGTTCTCGACCACGAAGCGCTCGTCGCCCCCGATCTCGCGACGCTCGATGCGGGAGCGGCGGGGCTCATCCAGCTCCCGCCGGGCGGCACCGGCCCAGCGATCGAGGGCGTCCGTATCGGAAACGGGGAGCACGTCCCCTGGCCCGAGCAGAAGCTCGACCTTGGCAACGCCGAGCGCCAGCAGCCAGCCGCTCGTCAGCTCCGCGAGGGCCATGTGGAAGTCGCGGTCGCCGAAGGTAACGGCGAGCCTGCCGGGGCCACTCTCGCCGCCCGAGAGCAGGGCGCTCGCCCCGGGCGAGGGCTGCGCGAGCGCGCCCACGGCCGCCCGTACGCCGGCAAGAAGCTCAGGAACATCGGCGTCGTCGGGGGGCGCGCCGAGCGCGAGCCGGGTGGCGTGCGCTTCAGGGAGGTCGCCGACACCGTCAGTGTCGAGCCAGTCCTGCCAGGCGTCGGCACCGTTGAGGATGGCGGCGCAGGCGGCCTCGTGGTCGGCGGCGCTCGCGATGAGCGGGACGGCGGCGGCATAGGCGCCCGTCTCGATGGCGTGGAGGGCCTCCAGCCGCGCGAGCCAGGCTCGCGAGCCGCTCGCGAGGAGGGCGGCGACGGTGACGGTGCGGTAACGGGAGCCCGCGGCCTCGCTCGCGACGGCCGATTCGAGGCGCAGGCCGTCAAGCACGAGCTCGACCGTCTCGCCGAGGACGAACGCCGTCTGGCGGTGGGCGTCGACGGAGCCGGCGGAGCCGGCGGGTGGCCGCGACGAGCGCTCCGCCTCGGGATGGACACGCGGGGGTGACACGCGGAACGAGGGCATCGGGCTAGTGCCGGTCGCGGGGCCTGCGGCGGCGGCGGGAGCGGCTGGGCGGGGCGGGCGGGGCCTCGGCGGGGGGGCGGGGGCCGAGCTGGCCGATCGCTTCCCAGCCGGCGAAGCTGGCGGTAACGCCCAGCTCCGTCTCGATCTCGAGGAGGCGGTTGTACTTGGCAGTCCGCTCGCTGCGCGCGGGCGCGCCGGTCTTGATCTGGCCCGCCCCCGTGGCGACGGCGAGGTCGGCGATGAAGGTGTCCTCGGTCTCGCCCGAGCGGTGGCTGATGACGGCCGTCCACCCCGCTCGGTGGGCGAGGTTGATGGCGTCGAGGGTCTCGCTGAGAGTGCCGATCTGGTTCAGCTTGACGAGGACGCTGTTCGCCGCGGCCTCGTCGATGCCGCGCTGGATGCGCTCGGGATTCGTGACGAGCAGGTCGTCGCCGACGAGCTGGACGCTGGAGCCGAGCCGCTTGACGAGGGCGCTCCATCCCGACCAGTCGTCCTCGGCGAGGCCGTCCTCGATGGAGGCGATGGGATAGCGCTGGGCCCAGTCCGCCCAGTGGTCGATGAGACCCTCGCTGGAAAGGGTGCGCCCCTCCTTCTCGAGGACGTATTCGCCGCCCTGGTAGAGCTCGGTGGTCGCCGGGTCGAGGGCGAGGACAAGGTCGGCGCCGGGGCGGTAGCCCGCGCCCTCGATGGCCTCGAGCACCACCTGCACCGCCTCCTCGTTCCCGGGGAGGGAGGGCGCGAAGCCGCCCTCGTCGCCGATGTTCGTGCCCAGATTCCGGTCCGAGAGGATGCGCTTGAGGGACTGGTAGACCTCGGCACCCATGCGCAGGCCCTCGGAGAAGGTCTCGGCGCCGACGGGCATGACCATGAACTCCTGGAAATCGGTCGAGTCCTCGGCGTGGCGACCGCCGTTGAGGATGTTGAACATGGGGACGGGGAGGCGGTTGGCGGCGGCCCCGCCGAGGTAGCGGTAGAGCGGCTCCTCCGCGGAGTCGGCGGCGGCGCGGGCGACGGCGAGGGAGACTCCGAGCATGGCGTTCGCGCCGAGGCGGGCCTTGTTGGCGGTACCGTCGAGCTCGATGAGGAGGCGGTCGACGGCGCGCTGGTCGGCGGCGGCCTGGCCCACGAGGGCGGCGTTCATCTCGCCGTTAACGTTCTCGACCGCGTTGAGGACGCCCTTACCGCCGTAGCGGCGGGCGTCGCCGTCGCGGAGCTCGACAGCCTCGTAGGCGCCGGTCGAGGCGCCGGAGGGGACGGCGGCCTGGCCCACGGCGCCATCGTCGAGGAGCACCGACACCTGGACGGTGGGGTTGCCGCGGGAATCGAGGATCTCGCGGGCGACCAGCTCTTCGATCAGCATCAGGAGGTTCCTTTCGCCAGCCGCTCGCAGGCGTCGATTGCGGCTGCTGCATCCTCGCACGACTCCAGGGGAGCAGCGGCGCCGTCGGGAAGGGTCAGGTCCCAGCTCCCCATGCCGACGACGGGCTTGCCGGCAATGAGGGCAAAGGCGATCTCGCTGAGCGTGCCGTAGCGGCCGCCGACGGCCACGAGGGCGTCGGCGGTGCGGGGGATCATCGTGTTCCGGGCGAAGCCGATGCCGGTCACGATGGGGATGGTCACGAACTCGTTGGCGTCGCCGCGGTCGTCGCCGGGGAGGATGCCGACGGTGACGCCGTTCTTGGAACGCGCGCCGCGGCAGGCTTCGCGCATGACGCCGCCGCGTCCTCCGCAGACGAGCGTGTGGCCCCGCGAGGCCAGCTCGCGGCCGACGGCGAAGGCCGTCGCGCCCTCCTCGGGGCTGCAGGTCTCGCCGCCGATGACGCCGATCATCACTCCTCGTCCTCCTCCCCTTCCTCGGGCGCGGCGTCGATGCGGACGAGGGCATCGGGGCTGTCGAGGTAGTCGATATAGAGGATGCCGTTGAGGTGGTCGATCTCGTGCTCGAGGGCCTCGGCGAGCAGGTCGTCCTCGGCGCGAATGCGCACCTCCCTGCCGGTAGCCGGGTCGATGCCCTTTACGAGCACCTTCACCGAGCGGGTGATCTCGCCGCGGAAGCCGGGGACGGAGAGGCAGCCCTCGTGGAGCTGGCGCTCGCCGGAGCGCTTGATGATCTGCGGGTTGAGAAGGGCGAAAGGCTCGGCGGGAGGCGTGTCGAGCACGATGACCTGCAGCGGGATGCCGATCTGGGGGGCGGCGAGGCCCACGCCGGGCGCGTCGTACATGGTCTCGAACATGTCCTCAATGAGCTCGGGAATGCTCGAGTCGCGGACGCGAACGCGCCTCGCTTTCTGCCGCAGAACAGGGTCGCCTGCGCGCCGGATGGGATGGATCGCCACGGTTTGCATTGTACGGCGGGGCACGATTCGGGCGACTGGCACAGGCGTCGCGCCACATCGCGGGGACTTCGTGTACAACGTACACTAAGTCCGTGAGCGATCCCCCACGGGCGGACGGCCAGTACCGGGCGATCGTGGTCGGCAGCGGTATGGCGGGGCTCTTCGCGGCGCTCGAGGCGAGCGCGCTGGGACCGGTGTTGCTCGTGACGAAGGCGGAGCTGCACGAGGGAAGCACGAGACATGCGCAGGGGGGCATCGCGGCCGCCATCGGCCCCGACGACTCCACGGAGCAGCACCTGGCGGACACGGTCGCGGCGGGCGCCGGGCTCGTGGACGAGGCGATGGCGCGCATCCTCGTGGAGAGCGCGCCGCGCCGCATCCGCGATCTCGAACAGTACGGCGTCAGCTTCGACAGCGCGGGCGAGGGACGCGCCTTCGGGAGGGAGGGGGCGCACCGGAACGCGCGTGTGCTGCACGCGCGCGGCGACCGGACGGGCGCGGCTATCACCTCGGCGCTCGCAAGGCAGGTCGAGCGGGGCAGAGTGGTCGTGCGGGAGCACACGCTCGCGACCGACATCCTGCTGGAGCAGGGCGAGACCGCCGGCATCCGGACGCTCGACCAGGCCACCGGGAGGGAGGACGCCGTCGAGTCGCCGGCGGTGATCCTGGCGACGGGCGGGGCGGGGGCGGCCTTCTCCCATACGACGAACCCGCCCGTGGCCACCGGCGACGGCATCGGGCTGGCCTTCGGCGCGGGGGCGGAGGTGAGCGACCTCGAGTTCTACCAGTTCCACCCCACCGCCTTTCGCCAGGAGGCAGCGCCGCCGTTCCTTATCTCGGAGGCGCTGCGCGGCGAGGGGGCGGTGCTGCGGAACGACGGGGGCGAGGCGTTCATGCCCCGCTACCACGAGCTGGCCGACCTCGCCCCCCGCGACATCGTCGCGCGAGCGATGGTGGCGGAGATGCGGGCCTCGGCGTCGGACCACGTGTGGCTGGACTGCACGGCGCTCGGGGGCGTGGACCCGCACGAGCGCTTCCCGGGAATCGCGGCGTTCTGCCGGGAGCAGGGCATCGACCTGCGACGCGACCCGGTTCCGGTGGCGCCCGCCGCGCACTACATCATGGGGGGCGTGCGCACCGACTCGTGGGGGCGGACGACCGTGCCGGGCCTCTACGCCTGCGGGGAGATCGCGGCCACGGGGGTTCACGGCGCCAACCGGCTCGCGAGCAATTCGCTGCTCGAAACCGTGGTGTTCGCCAAGCGCGCGGTCGAACACCTCGCGAGCGGCGGGGGCGGGGCGCTGGCACGCTGCCCCGAGTCGGCGCCGTTCGAGCCGGCCCCGGGAGCGCCCCGCGACCACGGGGCCGTGCAACGGATGCTCTGGGAGCGTGCCGGCATCGAGCGTTCGGGCGAGGGGCTCCAGGCCGGGCTGGAGACCATTGCAGGCTGGACCGACAACGAGCCGGAGCCCTCGCGCGAGGGGCACGAGCGGCGCTGGCTGGGCGTGTTCGCGGAGCTGCTGCTGACGGCGGCGCTCAGGCGCGAGGAGAGCCGCGGCGCCCACTACCGCACGGACTTCCCCGAGCGGGACGACGATCGCTGGAGCCGCAGGCAGGTGTTTCACCGTGCTGGTTGAGCCGCCCCCCGTCGGCGCCATCGCCGCGGTCGTGCGCGCGGCGCTCTCCGAGGATCGCGCTGGCGACGATGTCACGACGCAGGCAGTCGTAGAGCCGGACCTCGTCGCGCGCGGGCAGCTGGTGGCGCGGGAGGCGGGGGTGGTCTGCGGGCTGGTGGTGGCCCGCCAGGTGTTCACGACGCTCGACGAGCAAGTCACCTTCGAGGCGCATGTGGCCGACGGCGATAGCGTCGATGGCGAGGCAATGCTCGCGACCGTAACGGGACCCGCGCAGGCGATCCTGTCCGGGGAACGGACCGCGCTGAACCTCGTGCAGCACCTCTCGGGGATCGCGACGCTGACCAGTCGTTATGTAGAGGCAGTTGCGGGAACCGGCTGCGTCATCCTCGACACGCGCAAGACGACCCCCGGCCTGCGCGACCTGGACAAGTACGCCGTTCGCTGCGGGGGCGGCGCGAACCACCGGCGGGACCTGGCCGTGATGGCGATGATCAAGGACAACCACCGCGAGGCCCTCACCCGGCAGGGCAAGACGCTCGCGCAAGCCGTCGCGACGATCCGCCAGCACGCGCCCGCGACGCCGATCGAGATCGAGGTCGACTCCCTCGCGGAGCTGCAGGGCGCCCTCGACGCGAAGCCGGAGTGGATCCTGCTCGACAACATGACGCCCGCGGAGATGCGGGAGGCGGTCGCGATGGTCGGGGGGAGGGCGAAGCTGGAGGCGAGCGGGGGCATCACGATCGAGCGAGTGGCAGAGATCGCGGCGACGGGCGTGGACGCGATCTCGGTGGGAGCGCTCACGCACAGCGCGCCCGCGCTGGATGTCGCGCTCGACATCGACTTCGAAGACGAGGGGCGCTAGCCCAGCCCGACCGACCGCAGGAAAGCCGGCGCGGCGCGGACATCCTCGTCCGTCTCGCGCTGGTCGATCTCGAGCGTGAGGGTGTCGAGGGAACCGAGGCCACCCGCGACCATCTCCCAGTCGAGCTGGGCGGTGCCGGGAGCACGGTGGTCGATAACGCCGCGAACGTCGTGGACGTGGGCGCCAACCAAGTGGTCTCCGAGCTCGTCGAACCAGGCCGCGTGCGGCAGGTAGCCGAGGCGGGCGAGCACCTCGCCGTGGCCGGTGTCGTGCCAGTGGCCCGCCTCGCCGGGGGAGAAGCCCTCCAGCAGGACGAGCGATTCGTGGGGGAGGGGGATCTGGTGGAAGTCCAGGCGGTTCTCGACTCCGACAACGATACCGTGGGGGCGGGCGGCCTCGACGAGCTGCTCGAGCGCGGCGCGGGCCGCCTCCAGGTGCGCGGGGGCGGCTTCGGCGCGGCGCTGCTCCATCTCCGCGCGGGCCTCGGCGGCGCGGTTGTTCCTGATGTCGTGCTGCCGGAAGAGGCGGTAGAGCTCGGCGGTCGTGCCGGCGAAGGATCCCTCGACGTGGCCGAGATGGACGACGAGGGCGGTGGCCCCCGCCTCCGCCGCCCACTCGAGGCTGCGGAGGGCGTGCCGCAGGGCACGGGCCTGCTCGCTCCGCTTGGTGGAGGCGAGGTTGAGGTCGGCGTTGCTCTTGCCGCCGTCGACCTCCACGTGGGGGGCAGGCTGGTGGATGGAGGCGACGGGCAGGATGCCGCTGTCGAGGATCTCGCGGAGCTTCGCCTCGGGCGTCGAGTGCGAGACTTCGATCGCGTCGTAGCCGGCTTCGGCGGCGTACTCGGCGAAGGCCTCGCCGCTGGCGAAGCGCGGTTGCTGGGCGTACATGGTTGAGAGCGCGAGTTTCACCGTTCCCCCCGGGGCTCCGCGCGCAGGCGGAGCGCGAGTCGTCGTGCTGCAAGCAGTAGCGTCGGGAGCGCCAGCGCGACGACGAAGCTGAGGATGAGTCCCAGCCCATCGTCGCGGATGAAGGGGACGACGAGGCCTCCGGCGACGCCCGCTCCCATGCTCAGGGGAAGATACCGCAGCCCCGCGTTACCGCGGGTGATCACGCTCAGCGCAAGCCATGGGAGGAAGCCGAGGGCGAGCCACCCCAGGACGTAGAACGTGATGAAGAGGAGATCGAAGAGCACGGCGGCGGGTTCAGGTAATGAGGCGGCTGATGTCGAAGAAGGTGATGACGACGATCCCGGCCAGCAGCAGGGAGAAGCCGACGAGGTGGACGAAACCCTCCTTCTCCGGCGAGATGCGGCGGCCGCCACGCGCCAGCTCGACGACGACGAAGAACATGCGTCCGCCATCGAGGGCGGGGATGGGAAGGGCGTTGAAGACCGCCAGGGAGAGGCTGAGGAGGGCGGCCAGCTCGATGAGGGGCCGCCAGCCCGCCTCCTCCACGATGTCGCCGGTGGTGCTGGCGATGCCGACGGGGCCGGAGAGGAGGGGCTGGTCGGGGGCCACGCCGCCGCTGCCGTTCACGCGCACCTGGATCTCGTTCTTGGTGACGATGACGGCGTCGATCATGGCCTGCCAGCCCCGGGGAACCGCCTCCCAGAACGGATACGAGAGGCCTTCGGTGTAGGGATAGCGCAGGCTGCAGTTGATGGGATTGCCGTCCTCGTCGACTCCGGCGCAGGTAGTGGGGGCGCCCACGCGAATGCCGGTGGGGCCCTGCCCTTCGGGCGGGCGCCAGCGCGCGTAGAGCTCCGCCTCCAGCGTGGAGCTGGCCCGCGTGATGACCCAGGTCTGCGTTTCGCCGATGAAGCGGCGGGTGTGGAAGATGAGCTCGCTGACGTTGCGGACCTCGCGGCCGTTGACCTCCATGACGACGTCGCCGGGCTGCAGGCCCTGCGCGGGCTCGGTGCCGTCGCGGAGCGTTCCGGAGATGACGGCCATGGAGGCGGGGGAGCCGGGCATGACTTCCGAGACCTGGGCGAGGTTGAGGGCGCGTTCGCGCGGGACCATGAACGCGATCGTGAACAGCAGGAGGGCGAGGGCCACGTTCATGACCACGCCGGCGCCCATGACCGTGAGCCGCTTCCAGGGGCGGGCGGCGGCGAGGGAGCGGGGGTCGGAGGGGTCCTCCTCGCCAAGCATGCGAACGAAGCCGCCGATGGGGAGCCAGTTCAGGGTGTAGTCGGTCTCGCCGCGCCGCCAGCCCTTGAGGCGGGGCGGGAACCCGACGCCGAACTCGAGGACCTTGATGCCGAACGCCTTGGCGGCGAAGAAGTGCCCGAACTCGTGGATGACGACGAGGGGAACGAGGAGAGCCGCGAAGATCAGCGCGGAGCGGAGGATATCGAGGAAGTCGAATGCGGCGAGGAAGGTCACGCCCGGGCCCCCGCTGGAGCCACCTCCGCCGCGGCGCGGGCCCAGCGATCGGCCGCGAAGACCGCCTCAAGGTCGGGCTCGGGGGTCGACTCGTGCCGCTCCATCACGCCCTCGATGATGCCGGGGATGTCGAGGAAGCCGACTTCGCCGGCCATGAAGCGCTCGACGGCGACCTCGTCGGCGGCGGCCATGGCGGCGGGATAGGTGCCGCCGAGGCGCCCGGACTCCATCGCGAGGCCGAGGCAGGGGAAGCGGGAGATGTCGGGCTCGCCGAAAGTGAGCTGGCCGGCCATCGCGAGGTCGAGGGCGGGGGCGGGGGGCTCGGGCATGCGCTCGGGGTAGGCGAGGGCGCACTGGATGGGGAGGCGCATGTCGGGCACGCCCAGCTGCGCCTTCACGCTGCCGTCGCTGAACTCGACGAGCGAGTGGACAATGGACTCGCGGTGGAGGACGACCTGGACGGCCTCCATGGGCACGTCGAAGAGCCACATCGCCTCGATCGTCTCCATGCCCTTGTTCATGAGGGTGGCGCAATCGACGGTGATCTTGTCGCCCATGTTCCAGGTGGGGTGCTTGAGGGCCTGGGCGGGGGTGACGGCGGCGAGCTGGCCGGGGTCGAGGTCGCGGAAGGCGCCGCCGCTGGCGGTGAGCATGATGCGGCGGATGCCGTGCGCCTCCTCGCCCCAGAGGCACTGCCAGATGGCGGAGTGCTCGCTGTCGACGGGGCGGAGGTCGCCCCCGCCGGCGACCATCGCGCGGCGGATGAGGTGCCCCGCCATCACGAGCGCCTCCTTGTTGGCGATGGCGACGGGCTTGCCCGCCTCCAGCGCGGCGATCGTGGGGAGGAGCCCGGCGGCGCCGCCCGTGCCCGCGAGCACGATGTCGACGTCGTCCGCGACGGCCATCTCGTCCATCGGCAGCCAGGTCGCGCCGGCCGCCTCGATGGCGTCGTCGAGGGCGGTGTCGCGCGTGGCGGCGAAGACGTAGCGGGGGCGCAGGTCGGCGACCTGCTCGGCCAGCCGGGCAGTGTTGCGCCCCGCCGCCAGCGCCACGATCTCGAAGAACTCGGGCAGTTGGCGGGTGACGTCGATGGTCTGGCGGCCGATCGAGCCGGTGGAGCCGAGGACGGCGATGCGCCTGGGTGTCATGCGCCCATCGTAGCCCGCGCCCGCGCCGGTGTCTGCGATCCCCTTGCCGTGCGCTTTCTGAGTTGTGACACTGGTTCCCATGAAGACCATCACCGTGTCGGTCGACGACGAGACCTACCGTCGCACCTGCGCGAAGGCCGCCGAGGCGGGTACGGATGTCGACGAGCTCGTGCGCGCGTACCTCTGCGAGTACGCGGAGACGCCGGATGAGCGGGACGCCCGCCTCAAGGCGCGGATGCAGGCGTTCTGGGACAAGCTCGATGCAACCGAGGGCGGGCTCGACTCCCGCGAGAACCTGAGCCGCGAGGAGCTCTATGACCGCAGCTCGGCGATAGGAGTCGACCGAGGCGAGACTCCGGGAGAAGCCTCACGGCGGTAAGTGACACGCTTCGTTGACACCAACGTCCTGATCTACGCGGCTTGCACGACGCCCGGGGACGAAAACAAGCGGGAACTCGCCCGGGCTCTCCTGTTGAGTGACGACCTTGCCCCGTCGACCCAGGTGCTACAGGAGTTCTACTGGCAGGCCACCCACTCACAGCGAGTCGACCGGATCTCACACCAAGACGCACGAGAACACATCCGAGATCTTCGTCGACTCGCGACCGTGCCACTGACACTCGAAGTGGTCGACCGAGCGATCGACCTGACCGAGCGCTTCCGGATCGCCTACTGGGATGCTGCCATCCTGGCGGCTGCCAGCCTTGGGGATTGCGATACCGTCCTGACCGAAGACTTGAACGACGGCCAGGACTACGACGGCATCCGCGTGGTCAACCCGTTCGCGGGCGCCGGGGCGGGCCGCTAGGCGGGAGAAGCGCCGGGCTCTAGCATGACGGCCATGCGCTGCGTGGTGACGGGTGGGTGCGGGTTTATCGGGTCGCACATCGTCGATGCGCTGGTGCGGGAGGGGTGCGAGGTGGCGGTGCTCGACGACCTCTCGACGGGGAACGTGGAGCACCTGAATCCCGCGGCCGAGCTGGTGGAGGGGTCGGTGGCGGACGCGGAGGCGGTGCTGGCGGCGGTGGAGGGGGCGGCGTGGGTGTTCCACCTGGCCGCCCTGCCGCGCGTGGAGCAGTCGGTCGACGACCCCATCGGGACCCACGCCGTCAACGTGAACGGCACGCTGAACGTGCTGCAGGCGGCGCGCGAGCACGGCGTCGAGCGGGTGGTCGTGTCGTCGTCCTCGAGCGTGTACGGGGACCAGGACACGCACCTGATGACGGAGGACCTGGCGCCGAACCCGATGTCGCCCTACGGGCTGCACAAGCTCATCGGGGAGCAGTACGCGGACCTCTTCGCGCGGCTGTTCGGGATGCAGATCGTGTCGCTGCGGTACTTCAACGTGTACGGGCCGCGACAGTCGGCGGAGGGGGCGTACGCCCTCGTGATCCCGCACTTCCTGCGCCTGCGCGACGAGGGCAAGCCGCTGACGGTCTACGGCGACGGCTGCCAGACGCGCGACTACGTCCACGTCGACGACGTGGTGCGGGCGAACGTGAACGCGGCCAACTCGGAGTTGCCGGCGGGGCGGGCGGTGGCGCTCAACGTGGGGTCGGGGGAGGAGACGTCGGTGAACGAGATCGCGGCGATGGTGGGGGGCGAGGTGGAGCACATCTACCCGAACCCGCGGGGGGCGTTCGAGGAGCTGCGCAAGTGCTCGGACAACTCGCGGGCGAAGTCGGTGATCAGCTGGGAGCCGGGCATCAGGCTGGCGGAGGGGATCCAGTCGGTCCTGTAGGGGCGTGCGGGTAGACTGGCGGGGCTGCGGGGGCGATTAGCTCAGCCGGTTAGAGCGCTTCGCTTACACCGAAGAGGCCGGGGGTTCGAGTCCCTCATCGCCCACCAGGTCATCTACCAGGGCGGAGAGGCCTCGGGGACAGCCTTGCGGGTTCGCTACCCGCCGCCGCCTGTGGGCACGATGATGCCGCAGGCGACGCGCTCGCCGGTGTCCGCCTCTTCTTCGCCGTAGGGATCGGGGAGCTCGTGGACGATGATGGCGGAGCCATCGTCGTCGAAGACGGAGTGGCTCTCGCCCGTGTCGAGGGTGACGCCGTCGGTCAGGAAGTCGGCGCGGGCGGAACCGTCGGCGGCGGCGTAGATGTTGAGGAGGTCGCCGCCGTGCCCGCCGGAGTCGTCGCTCCGCCAGGCCGAGTGGACGAAGCCGTGATCGGCGCCGGAGGGATTGAAGTGGTCGCCGGCGGCGTCGAAGTCGGGCGCACAGGCGCCGGTCTCGTGGATGACGAAGGCGTGGCCGCCGGGGGCCAGCCCCTCGAGGTCGGCCCTGATCAGGACGCCGTTGGCGGTCTGCAGGAACGTGACCGTGCCGGCGGCGGCGCCGCCCGGCGAAACCAACTCGGCCTCGGCGGTCAGGCCTACGGTGGGTTCTGCTCCCCGCCACAGCGGGCAAGCGACAGGACCACGATGAGGACCAGAGGGGCGCCAGGGCGACCCCGGCGGGCAGCAGAACCCTAGTCATCTGGGTCACCGCCGCGATTCAACCGCCACGGACACGGCGGAGTTCTCTGCGCGCTCGGGGAGGCCAAGGGCTGGCTTTCTTCGACGACGGAGCACCTATGCGAGCTACAACACCCCGCCTGGGGGGTAGGCCAGATGATACCACCTATCGATATGTCGCCCGGCACCAGGACACCGGTTCGGCGGGTCAACGAGGCGCGGGGATCACCGGGCGGGCCCATACGATTAGAATGGGCCCCGCCGTGACAGACCCATATCTTCTTCGAGCGTCCCGGACCTGTGCAGTCGGCAAGCGAGGCGTGCTGGGTTTGGCGCTGGTCCTGGCGGCGCTTGCGCTGGCCGCCCTGGCGGCGTGCGGCGGAGGGGACCCCGAACCGCCCCCAACACAGGAGCCGCTCACGGCCGAGCAAGCGCACATCGCCACCTACCTCAGCGCGAGGACCATGTACCTGTGGGATGTCTACAACACCTACGAGCTCGAGGACCTCAGGCAGTTCTACGCGCCGAGCTACTGGGAGACCGAGCAGGAAGACGTCCGGCGCAACATGGAGCCCTTCAAGGGCCGTGGCACCGTCTTCGTCGCAGAGGAGACATCCCCGCCCAGGGAGATCGAGCCGGGGAAGTGGGAGATCAAGCACAAGGCGCGGTGGAACGGGAGTTCCGTCGACATGAAGTTCATCTATGAGCAGTTCGACGGAGAGTGGCTGCTCACCTACGCCGAAGTCGACTAGGGCGGGAGGGGTGGGGCTGGAGGCTGCGGGGCTAGGGAGTCGGCCCGCCGACGGTTGATGTAGCGGTAGACGAGGTACGCCACAGCGCCGTACACGACCGCGAAGCCGACCAGGGCCGCTACCGCGACGCCCGTGGGGCCAAGGGTGAGTCGGAGCGCATAGCCAACCCCCGCGAGGGTGACGCCGGTGACCAGGTTGATCGCCAGCGAGGTGAACAACCGACGCCGGCGCAGGTGGGGTTCCAACCCCAGGAAATCAACCCACTTCGAGTCGAGCCACCTCTCCAGGGAATCGAGCAGCTTCACTTCGTTCGCCCCGCGCGCCGCACCACTGATCGGAGGATACGGCATGGTCGGCAGGCGCAGGCCGGCCGCGGTTCCCCTAGTAAATGCCGGGGACGATGCGGTAGGGCACCTTCTCCTGGTACTCGGCCCACTTCTCCTCGCCGTATTTCTCGGCGCAGGCCTTGTCGTCCTCGACCTGGCGCCAGGTGAACATGGAGATGACGAAGATCGCGTAGGCCCATGACCAGGCGACGTCGAAGTGGCCGAAGGAGAGGCCCACGGCCAGCGCGAAGAAGCCCTCGCCCATGTAGTTGAAGTGGCGGGCAGCGCCCCAGAAGCCGGTGGTCAGGATCTTGCGATCGCCGGCCTGGATGTAGCGGGGCTCGATGATCCCCAGGAACTTGCGCTCGGGCCAACGCTTGAAGGTGTACTTCTGCATGTTGGCGCCCCGGGAGATGCTCCACCCGACGAGGAACAGGGCGGAGGCGCCGATGATCCAGACGTAGGTCCAGGCGGTGCTGAAGCCGGGGTCTGGGTAGGCCGCCATGCCGTAGAGCGGGACGATGAACAGCCACCCGTAGACGACGACGTCGCCCCAGAACATCTTGAAGCCCATCTTTTCGTGGATGAGGTCGAAGGTGTAGAGCTGGACCCGCTCGAAGACGTGATAGTCGAACACGTAGAAGGTGAAGATGGCGGCGTAGACGAAGACCCCGAGGTTGACCTCGTTGGTGGGGCTGAACTGCTCGTAGTGCCAGGCGGCGCCCGACATGGCGTTGATGCCCAGCATCGTGCCGCCGACGACGTAGAAGGTCATCTTCAGGTCGAGGCGGTCGTTGAAGAACCGGATCTCCTGGACGCGGCCGAGGTAGAAGTCGGTGATCGGGTTCGTGTTCTCCGTCTTCGGCTGGGTGTAGACGGCCAGCGCCGTGAAGAGGACGGCGAAGCCGGTACCGCCGGCGACGGCGTAGAGCGAGGTGCGGTAGAACCAGTCCCGCTCCAGGCCGGGGATGAGCTCGAACCCCCAGACGAGCACGGCGACGATGAACACGAGGAGGCCGTTGAGCCGGTACCTGCGGGGTTCGCCGGTCGCCTTTTCGACGGCGTATCCGGGGACCCACCGGCCGGGCAGGATCAGCGTCGCGATCGCGAACGCGATGAAGATCAGCAGCGGCGTGAAGAGCCCGAAGATCTTGTCGGCGGTGGAGAGCTCGAACAGTTGCTCAATGCCCAGCCATTCGATCATGACGGCTACCCCTTCCTCTCATCGCGAGGGACGCTCGGCGGTCGTCTTTGCCTGTGAGGCGGAGCCTACCGAATGGAGGGGGGCGATGCTGTATGCGGGACGACACTGGGCGCCGTCGGCTGAGCAGGAGGGGCCGCCCATCGAGGACGTGAGCGGGGGAGCGGGCCTGCCGCCTAGAATGGCGGCGCGATGGCCGCTTCCGCTGCCCGTGAGCACCCGCGCTACGAAGCCGACGAGCGCCTGCCTCTGTTGAGCTCGGCCGGCTACGGGCTCCAGTTCAGCCTGATCGCCTCGGCCACCCTGCTCGTCACGCCGGTCATCGTCGCGACGGCGGCGGATCGCGGCAACTCGTACGTGACCTGGATGGTGTTCGCCTCGCTGGTCGTGGTGGGGCTCTCGACGATCATCCAGGTGCGGAGGCTGGGGTTCGTGGGGGCGGCGGCCGTGCTGCCGATGTTCACTGCCGCCTTCGCCATCCCCTTCTGCATCACCGCGCTCGTCGACGGCGGTCCGGCGACGCTGACGACGCTCGTGATCGTGTCCGCCATCGTGCAACTCGTCGTCTCGCGCTGGCTCTTCATCCTGCGCCGCTTCGTCACGCCCACCGTCAGCGGCACGGTCATGATGATCCTGTCGATCACACTGGCCTCGGTCGTGTTCGACCTGCTGGACGAGGCAACGAAGGCGGACCCCGAGGAGGCCTCGCTGACCGCGCTCGTGACGATGGTGGTGGCGGCGGCGCTGGTCCTGCGACGATCGACGCTGCTGCGCTTCTGGGCGCCGCTGGCGGGGATCGTGGTGGGCTGCATCGCGGCGGGCGCCCTCGGCATCTACGACACAACCCGCATCACGGACGCCGCCTGGGTGGGACTGCCCGGCGAGGCGCCGGGGCTGGCCTTCGACTTCGGCATCGACTTCTGGGTGCTGGTGCCGTCGTTCCTCTTCCTGGGCGTGATCATCGCGATCCAGGCCAACGGCGCGACCATCGGGATGCAGCGGGTCGCCTGGCGCGACGACCGCGCGGTCGACTTCCGGCAGGTGCAGGGCTCGGTGGCGGGCGCGGGCGCGAGCAATCTCTTCGCGGGGCTGGCGGGAACGGTTCCGAACGCGGTCAATCCGGCCATCATCCCGTTCATCCAGATCACGAGCGTGGCGGCGCGGCGCATGGGCTACAGCATCGGGCTGATCCTGCTGCTGGTGGCGTTCCTGCCGAAGGTCTCGGCGGTGCTGAGCAGCATTCCCGGCCCGGTGATGACGGGCTACCTGATCATCATCACGGGCGCGCTCTTCGTGGACGGCGCGCGCACGGTCATCCAGCACGAGGCGAGCCAGGAGAAGATCGCCATCGCGGGCGTCTGCTTCTGGATCGCCGCTTCCTTCCAGTTCGAGCTGTTCGCCCTGCCGGACGTGGGGAGGGCAGGCAATGCGCTGCTGAAGAGCGGCATCACCACGGGTGGGCTGGCCGCCATCGCCATGATCCTCTACCTGGAGCTCACGAATCCGCGACGGATGCGGTTCCGATCGCCGCTCCACGTCGACGCGCTGCCGGACCTGAACGCCTTCATCACGAGATTCGCGCAACGGCGTGGGTGGGATCAGCCCATGCAGGACCGCCTGAGCGCGGTCGCCGAGGAGACGCTGCTCACGCTCGCGCCACTGGACCTGAGCCTGGGAGATGAGTCGGAGGAGCCGGAAGAGGTGCGCCAGCTTGTCGTCCTCGCCTCGAGCGAGGGCGATGTGGCCGACCTGGAGTTTATCGGCGGCGGCGAGAACGCGAACCTCGAGGACCAGATCCGCCAGATCCAGGAGCACGACTCGCTGGCAGCGGCGGAGGAGGAGCTGTCGCTGGTGCTGCTGCGGAGCTATGCGGAGTCGGTGGAGCACCAGCAGTACCACGGGACGGATATCATCACGGTCCGGGTCGTGCCCCCGTCAGGGTAGGCGAGGCCCGGGGAAGCCAACGGCGCAAGGAGGCACCTGATGACGGTCATCGACGATCTTCTCGAAGGGAACGCGAGCTACGCCGCAAGCTTCGACGCCGGCGATGCGCCCATCCCCCCGGCGCTGGGGCTGGCGGTGATCGCCTGCATGGACGCGCGCCTCGACACGCACGCCCTGCTGGGACTGGGCGTGGGCGACGCGCACGTCATCCGCAACGCGGGCGGCGTGGTGACCGACGACGCCATCCGCTCGCTGACGATTTCGCAGCGGCTCCTGGGCACCACCTCGATCATGCTGATCCACCACACGGACTGCGGCATGCTGACCTTCCGCGACGACGACGTGAAGGATGCGATCGAAGCGGACACGGGCATCCGGCCCTCGTTCGCGATGGAGGCGTTTCCCGACCTGGACGGCGACGTGCGGCAGTCGATCGCGCGCATCAAGGCGAGCCCGTTCGTCCCGAACAAGGACGACATCCGCGGCTTCGTCTATGACTGCGCGGCGGGCAGGCTGAGCGAGGTCGCGTAACGGCCCTGCCCACCTGAACGGCCACCCTGGACAACTGCGAACAGCGGGGACGCCGCCCCGGCGCAGCACGTCAGCCAACGCCTGATTCCCGCGCCACGGGGCGCTGCCGACAGGCGTAGCAAACACCGTGCCGCTTTCCGTATCCTTCGCGCCGCTGGTATGAGTCTCACGAGCGGCATAGGGGTCCCCCGCATCAACTACAGCCTCGAAACGTTCCGCGGGGACATCTTCGGTGGCATTACCTCGGCGGTTGTCGGACTGCCGATCGCGCTCGCCTTCGGCGTGGCCTCCGGGCTGGGAGCGGCGGCGGGGCTGTACGGCGCGATCGCCGTGGGCTTCTTCGCGGCGGTGTTCGGCGGCACGAGGTCGCAGATATCGGGTCCCACGGCGCCGACGTCGGTGGCGATGGCGGTCATCTTCACGGTGCACGCCGACGGCGATCTCTCGAAGGCCCTTGCCATCGCGATGATGGGCGGAGTGATCCAGATCCTGCTGGGCACCCTGCGCATCGGGCGGTTCATCTCGTATACGCCCTACTCGGTGACGTCCGGGTTCATGTCGGGCATCGGGATCATCATCATCATCATCCAGACGCTGCCGTTCCTGGGGTGGGCCGTACCCACGGGCGGACCGCTCAAGGCGATGCGGTTGTGGCCGGACGTGCTCGGGGACGTCAACTTCGAGGCGTTCGGAATCGCCGCGGCAACCCTGCTGGTGGGCATCTTCTGGCCGCGGCAGTTCCGGAGGATCCTGCCCCCGACGCTGGCGGCGCTCGTGGTGGGAACCATCATCGGCGTGCTCTGGCTCTCGAACACGCCCCTGATCGGCGACATCGGGGCCGTGCCCAGGGGGCTGCCCGACTTCGGCCTGCCGGCGTTCGACGCGGGCTTCCTGGCAAGCGCGGTGCCGCCGGCCATCACCCTTGCGCTGCTGGGATCGATCGACAGCCTGCTGACCTCGCTGATCGCCGACTCGATGACGCGCACGCAGCACAACCCGAACAAGGAACTGGTGGGCCAGGGCATCGGCAACGTGGCGGCGGCGCTCTCCGGGGGACTCGCGGGCGCCGGCGCCACGCCCGGCACGGTCGTGAACCTGCGTGCCGGCGGCAGAACACCGGTCTCCGGGGTGCTGCGGGCGGTGATTCTCTTAGCACTGGTCCTGGGGTTGGGACCGCTCGCGGAGGAGATTCCCCAGGCCGTGCTCGCCGGCATCCTGATGAAGGTGGGCTGGGACATCATCGACTGGCGCTTCCTCACGCGGCTGTTACGAGTGCAGCCCGAGCACCTGCTGGTGATGCTGATCACGCTGGCGATGACGATCTTCCTCGACCTCGTCTCGGCCGTCGCGATCGGCCTGATCGCGGCGGGCATGGCCAGCGCGCGGCAGTTCGAGCGGCTGCAGCTCGACAGCGTGGTGTCGGTGCCGCTGCTCGACCGGAGCTTCTTTACCGGTCACGAGAGCGCGAAGGACATCGACGCCTTCTCGGCGCAGGTCGGCCTGGTGGCGCTCCGGGGCAGTTTCACGGTGGCGTCGTCGAGCAAGCTGATCAGTACCATCGGCGTTGACATCCGCGACCACGAGGTGGTCATCCTCGACTTCTCGGAGACGGCCTACGTGGACGACAGCGCCGCCCTCGTCGTCGAGCAGCTGGTGGACACGGCGATCAGCCAGGACACGGAAGTCATCGTGATGGGTCTCTCGGGGGCGGCCCGCAGGCCCATGGATGCGCTGAACGTGCTGCATCGGGTTCCCGAGGATCGCTTCGCCGCGAACCTGGACGAGGCGCGGGAGATCGCACGCGGGCTGCTGGGACTGTAGCTAGCCCGCGTTGACCCTGTCGAACAGGTCAACGACCTCGCGCGAGGGAGGCGGCGTCGCGAGGGTCACGACGACGGCGGTGACGCTCGCCAGGATGAAGCCGGGAGTGGCCGGCTGCATGTCCCACATGCCCGAGGGGCCGCCATCGCTGAAGGCCCAGATGGAGGCCACGACCGTGCCCACGATGATCGAGGCGAGAGCGCCCTGGAAGTTGAAGCGCCTCCAGAACAGGGCGAGGAGCGTAACGGGCCCGAATGCAGCCCCCATCCCGCCCCAGGCGTACGCCACCAGGTCCCCGATCGACTCTGGGAAGGAGAACGCGACGACGATGCCGACGCCGCCGATCACGACGAGCAGCAGGCGTCCCAACCAGACGCGCCTGTTCTCGCTCAGGGCGTAGGCGACCCGCTTCAAGAGGGGCATGTCGTCGGTGGCGACGGCGGAGGCGAGGAGGAGCTGCGAATCGGCGGTGCTCATGACGGCGGCGATGACGGCGGTCAGCAGAAGTCCCGTGACGGCTGGATGGAAGAAGACCTCCGAGACCACGAGGTAGATGCGCTCGGAGTCATCGAGGTGGTGGAGCAGCTGCTCGTCCGCGAGGGCGCCGTGGGCGACCAGGCCGACCGTGAGGGCGAGGCCGTAGACGAGGACGATCCAGATGAACGACAGGTTGCGGCTGCGCACGATGTGGTCCTCGCGCTCCACGGCCATGAAGCGCTGGAGGATGCGCTGCGCCCCGAAGGCGCCGAAGGCCCAGCCCGCTGCCGAGAGGATGAGGACGGCCGTGATGGGCGAGCCATCGCTGCCGGTGAAGGGGTTGAAGAAGCCGTGGGCGCCTCCGGTCGTGTCCACGAACGGGCGGTCGGTCGTGCTCACGAGGTAGCCGGCGATGAGGAGCAGGCTCACGACCATCAGCAGGGCCTGGAAGACGTCGGTGCGGGAGACGGC
>DAOUID010000039.1:0-2750 GCA_034428315.1 Dehalococcoidia bacterium | reverse complement strand
GGCGGCGGCGCCGATGCCGGGCGCGCGCAGGGCGCGGGGGATGGCGGCAGGTTCGGCGAGGGCCTCGGGCCAGTCCGGGGCGGCACCCGGCCAGAGGCGGGCGACAAGCCCGCCGAGCGCTTCGAGGCGGCGCTCGGGCGCGGCGGCGGGACGGCCGCCGTGCCGAACGAGGGGGAGATCGCGCGCAGCCTCGCGCAGGGCGGCGGCGAAGGCCTCCGCGCGCGCCTCACCAGCGCTCGCGGGAGCGGCCTCGAGGAGGGCGGGGAGGGGGAGGCGGCGGGCGACCTCGGCGAAGGCCTCGCGGTTGCGCCGCCCGGCGAGCGTCTCGAGGGCGAGGGCGTAGAGGACGGGGCCCGCGCCGCGGGCGGCGGCCCAGTTGGCGGCGCGGGAACTCTTCGCGCGGAGGCGCTCGATACCGAGGCGATCGAGGGCAGGCGCGGGGGAGGTACGGGCGCCGGTGGCGGCGCAGGGGGGCGAGAACCCGGGGAGGCGCGGGTTGGAAGGAGGAGGGGCGACGGCGAGGGGGATGGCGCGGCCGCTGGCGTGGGGGGTGACAAGGGCGGCGCCGTCGTTCTCCTCGACGACGTGGAGGACGACGCGGGCGTAGCCCGGGTCGTCGTGGTGGCCGTGGTCGCGCCAGCCGCTGGCGCGCAGGTGCAGCTCGACGTCGCCGCAGAGCTCGGCGCCATCGAGCTCGATGACGGCGTCCCTGGCGTCGGGGCCGTAGCCGGGGGCGGGGACGCCGGGAAAGCGAATGCGCAGCCGCCGTCCGTCCTCGACGCGGGAGGGGCCGCGCAGGCCGGCGAACCAGCGCTCGGCGAGGGCGGCCTCGCCACGGGCGGGGGCGAGGGCGCTCACGGCCCCTGCTCCTGCCCCGTGTCGGGCGGGGAGGCGTCGTAGGGGGCAATCTCCTCCTCGAGCATGCGGAGCACCGTCAGGCTCGCGCCGCGGGGCGCGTAGCGGCCGGTCTCCCACTCGCTCACCGTCTGCTGGCGCACGCCCAGGCGGCGGGCGAAGGCGGCCTGGCTCAGACCAGAGCGCCGCCGGATATTTCTGACCCAGTCCTCGGGAGTTGCCTCCGGCATGTGGGTCAGTCTACACGGTACCGTGTACGTTCTGGAACGCAGCTACGTGGTTGCGGTGCGAATCCGTGTCCCGGAGGACTCAGAAAAAACGGAGCGGCGGGCGAGCTCGGCGCGCAGGTCGAGGAGGGCCGTGTAGGTCAGCAGGACCGTGACGGGGCCGTCGCCGGAGCGCTGGGCGAGGGCATCGAGGAAAGCGGCCGGGCGGCGGGCGGCGGCGATGGGCTCGGGCCAGCCCGCGTAGCGCAGGCGGAGGGCGGCGTCCTCGGCGCGGACGCCCCCCGCCCAGCAGCGCTCGACGCGGCCGGCGAGGCGCTCGAAGTCGACATCCCAGATCCAGCTCACGTCGCGGCCGTCGGCGTAGCGGTCGTTGAGGGCGAAGGCGACCTCGACGGCGCCCTCCGCGTCCTCGACGAGGCGCAATGCCTCGCTTGCGCCGGCGGGGTTCTTGCAGAGCAAGAGCCGCAGGCGGGAGCCGTCAAGGGCGACGAGCTCGCCCCGCCCGAAGGCGGGGCGGGCGGCGGCAAGGCCGTCGCGGATGGCGGCCCCAGGGAGGCCGAGGGCGCGGGCAAGGGCGATCGCAGCAAGGGCGTTGCCGGCGTTGTAGAGGCCGCCGAGGGGGAGGTCGAGGTCACCGAGGCCGGGGACGGTGAGCCGCAGGCCGTCGGGAGCGGACTCGACGGCGCCGGCGGCCGTGTCGGGCTCGGGGCTGGCGCGGTCGCAGCCGGAACAGCTCCAGCGGCCGAGGTGGGCGGCGTAGCGGGTCTCGTAGCGGTAAGCGCCGCCGCAGGCCCTGCACCAGCGCGCGTCGGCGGGGCCGGGGGAGGAGGAGGCGCCGCGGGCGGCGGCGAGGGAGTACCAGTGCACGGGGCCGGACCAGTCGAGGGCGAGCTCGGCGACGGAGGGGTCGTCCGCGTTGAACACGAGCGTCGCCGTCGGGGGCAGGAGGGCGAGGGACTCGCGCCAGCGGGCGGCGACCGTGTCGACCTCCCCGTAGCGGTCGAGCTGATCGCGGAAGAGGTTGGTGAAGGCGACGGCGCGGGGGCGGAGGGCGCGGGCGGCGGCGGGAAGGGTGGCCTCGTCGGTCTCCATGAGGGCGAGGGCGCGGGAATCGCGGGGGCGGCCGCGCCAGTCGGAGGCGGCGGCGAGCGCGGAGGCGATGCCGCGGGTGAGGTTGGAGCCCTCGCGATTGTGGACGGCGCCCCGGCCGGCGGCGGCGAGCATCTCCGCGAGCAGGCGGGCGGTCGTGGTCTTGCCGTTGGTACCGGTGATGAGGACGGCCCCACCCTCGATCCGGCCGGCGAGGGTCGCGACGAAGGCGGGGTCGATGCGTTCGGCGAGGAGGCCGGGGAGGGCGGTGGCGCCACCCCCGCGAAGGCGGGCGCTGAGGAAGGCGGCGGCCTTCGCGGCCCAGAGGGCGAGGAGGAGACGGGGGCGAGGGGGCGTCATGGCGATGTCCGTTCCCTGTCCGCCCGGAGGCGGACGGCCATGGTACGAAACGGGGGGAGCAGACGGGGTGGGCTAGGCGCCCGTGGCGCTCGCCACCGGGAGCGGCTGCGGAGGCAGGAGGCCGGCAAGCACGCGTTCGATCGCCATCGTGTGGCTGCAGATCGACCACTCGCGGAAAAACCCGCAGGTGCAGGACCACGTCTCGTCGGCGAACTCGAC
>DAOUID010000038.1:0-2952 GCA_034428315.1 Dehalococcoidia bacterium | reverse complement strand
CCGCGGCCGCCGGCACCCACAGTTCGACGAGGCCACCGACGTAGGCGAGGGCGGGAAGCACGAGCATCGTCCAGGCGCTTGTGGTGGAGGAGCCGCTGCTGAGGGCGGCGGTGACGCTGCTCAGCCTTCGTCCGCCGAGGACGTAGTCGGACATGTCCTTCATGCGGCGCGCGCCGATGATCGCGATCACGATGAGAAGGGTGAAATAGGCGGAGAAGACCCCGATGAGCCAGGCGCTGGACACGGCGAGGCCAGTCTACGGCGGGGTTACGGCGGGAAACGACTGCGGAGATGGACGCGGTTGAGTCCGCCCACAACGATGTGTAAGGTGGTTACACACCAGGGGCAGGTGATGGCTCGCGTCCAACTTGTGATGCCGGACGAAGATCGTGACCGGTTCGCACACCAGGCCCGGCAGGAAGGCATGAGCTTCAGCGCCTGGCTGCGGGAAGCCGCTCGCGAGCGTCTGGACAGGACGCGGCGCACGAAGCGGTTCGAGTCGGAAGCCGAAGTCGAAGCGTTCTGGGACGAGTGCGACGAACGCGCAGGTCCGGGGCGAGAACCAGACTGGGAAGAGCACCTCGACGTCATCAACGCCTCCCGAGGCACAGGCAGCACGGAGACGTGATTTTCGTCGACACCAACGTGTTCATGTATGCGGTGGGCCACGCTCACCCCCTTCAGGATGCGGCTCGCGAGTTCCTGACAGAAGCGAGTCGCGCGGCCACGCCGCTGTGTACGTCCGCGGAGGTCGTACAAGAACTGGCGCAGGCCTACCTGCGGGCATCCAGGCCTGCTGCTTTCGATGAGGCACTCACGGCGATCGCCGGGTTCGGTGTTGAGGTCTGGCCGCTGGAATTCGAGGACGTGACCCTCGCCCGCGAGCTTCGTGAGCAGTATCCCCACCTCCAGGTACGCGACCTCTGCCACCTGGCGAGTTGCCGAAGGCGCGGCGTAACCACGATCAAGACCTTCGACCGGGCATTCTCCACAGTCGTGGGACCGGCAATGCCCGAGGTCACATAGCAAGGCGCACCTGCTCCCCGGAAGCAGCCTCTTGCCGACCCCTGGCCTAGGATCGGGGGATGGGCGAGGCGGTCATCGAGGTGCGGGGGCTGCGCAAGCGCTACGGCGAGATCGAAGCCGTACGGGGCATCGACCTGCGTATCGAGCGGGGCGAGGTGTTCGCGCTCCTGGGCCCGAACGGAGCGGGGAAGACGACCACCGTCGAGATCCTGGAGGGGCACCGGACGCGCTCGGGCGGCGAGGTGAGCGTGCTGGGGTTCGACCCGGGGCGGAACGAGGTCGCGCTCAAGGAGCGCACGGGCATCGTGCTGCAGCAGACCGGACTGGAGCCCTACCTGACCGTGGCGGAGACGGTCGACATGTTCCGGGGGTTCTACCCGCGGCCACTCCCCCTGGACGACATCCTGGAGGTGGTGGGGCTGGAGGAGCAGCGCGACCAGCGCGTGCGGAGGCTCTCGGGGGGCCAGCAGCGGCGGCTGGATGTGGCCGTGGGGCTGGCCGGGGACCCGGAGCTGCTCTTCCTGGACGAGCCCACGACCGGATTCGACCCCAGCGCCCGGCGAGGCGCCTGGTCGATGATCCGCAACCTGCGCACGCTCGGGAAGACGGTGCTGCTCACGACCCACTACCTGGACGAAGCGCAGACACTCGCGGACCGCGTGGCGATCATGGTGCGGGGCGAGATCGTGGCGGAGGACACGCCCGCGGGGCTGGTGTCGGCGGACGCCGACGCCGTCATCCGCTTCCGCGCGCCGGAAGGGGCAACGCTCCCTGAAGGCCTCGACGTGCGGGACACCGAGGAGGGGCTGCTGGAGTTGCGGACGGCCGACCCGACGGCTGACTTGCACACCCTCACGGGCTGGGCGGTGGCGGAGGGGATAGCGCTGGAGGACCTGACGGTCAGCCGGCTCTCCCTGGAGGACGTGTTCCTGCGGCTCACGGACGAGGGGGACGGGGAGGCGGCGTCGTGAAGGCGCTCGAACTGGCCCTTCGCCAGCTCAAGTACCAGGAGCGGGCGTTCCGGCGGAACCCGGCGGCAGCGTTCTTCACGATCGCGTTCCCGCTCATCTTCCTCGTGATCCTGAATGTCATCTTCGGAAGCAACGACATGGAGGTGGGCGACCGCATCATCAGCGGGGCGGTCTTCTATATCCCCGCCATCGCCACGCTGACCGTGGTGAACTCCTGCTACACATCACTCTCCATGACCTGGGTCTTCGACCGCGACGGAGGCGTGCTGAAGCGGGTCCGCGGCTCACCTCTGCCGGGGTGGGCGTTCCTGTTCGGCCGCATCACCCACGCCATCCTCCTGATGCTGGCCCTGCTCGTGGTCGTGGTCGTGTTCGGACGCCTCTTCTATAGCGTCGACATCCCCGGCGAGACCATGCCGGCCGTGCTCGTGACGCTGGCGGTGGGGGCGTTCGCGTTTTGCACCCTGGGGCTGTCGATCGCGGCGGTCATTCCAAACTCGGATGCCGCGCCGGCGGTCGTGAACGGAACGATCCTTCCCCTGCTCTTCATCTCCGACGTGTTTATCCCGCCGAGCGCGGGCACGCCGGAGTGGGTCGAGCACGTGAGCTCCGTGTTCCCCGTGTGGCACCTCTCGGAGGCGCTGCAGACGGGATTCAACCCGTTCACGAGCGGGGCGGGATTCGAGCCGCTGCACCTGGGCGTGCTCGCGGCCTGGGGCATCGCGGGGCTGCTGTTCACGCTGCGCTTCTCCTCGTGGGAGCCGCGCGTCTAGCGCCCTGCTAGCATCCGCCCCCAGAGGAGCGAGCGATGGACATCTCCTGTGCGTTTCCGGCGAACAGCGCGGCCGTGGAGCAGGCGGTGCTGGCGGAGGAGCTGGGCTACGAGCGCGTCTGGATCTACGACTCGCCGGCGCTCTACCACGACGTGTGGGTGACGCTGGCGCGCATCGCCGAG
>DAOUID010000037.1:0-6562 GCA_034428315.1 Dehalococcoidia bacterium | reverse complement strand
TCGTCGCAGCCGTCGTCGTCGCAGCGCTGCAGCCGAAGCTCGCCTCGCTTCGCCCCGTCCCAGAAGTCCTGGGTTTCGGGTGTGGGTACGGGCACGGGGCCCTTGTAGTCGTCGTCGGCCATGGGGAGCCACCTCTGGCGTGGTTTGGCGCACGCTGGCGCGCGCGTCAGCGCATCCTACGAGCTTCCCCGCGAACATGGGAATGGGAGGGGCCGGGGCGGGAGGCTGCCGGCGAGCGTCAGCTGGAGGCGGCGCCCTCGCGGGTGCGCACCCAGACGCGGCTCGCCACCTGCGTGCCCATCACGATTTCCTGTCCGCCCACCGCGATCGTGACCGTTCCCCGGTACGGCTCCGAGGACTCCAGCGTCACCACCTGGCCGGGCCGGATACCTTCGGCGTCGAAGAACCGCAGCAGTTGCTCATCCTCTTCGAACACGCGCTCGATCTCGACTTTCTCGCCCTCGGGCACGTCCGCCAGCGTCATCATCGAGAGGTCGCCGGCGTTCGCGAGGCCCGGGATCGGGTAGCCGAAGGGGCTCCGGTCGGGATTCCCGAGTGTCTCGATCAGGTGCGGCTCGGTCACGTCCGAGATGCCGTGCTCCAGCAGGTGCGCTTCCTCGTAGGCGCGCCACCAGGGGACGTTCAGCACGCTCGTCAGCAGGCACTCCGCCAGTCGGTGGCGCCGCACCATCTCTTCCGCGCGGCGCATGCCCTCCGGCGTCAGCTCGATCATCTTGCGCCGGTTGATCGACACCAGGTTGTCCCGCTGCAGGCGCTTCAGCATTCCCGCAACCGAGGGCGGCGTCACCCCCAGCCGATCCGCCAGCCGCACCGCGATCACGCCCTCCCCCTCGTCGTGGTTCAGGCGGTAGATCGCGCTCAGGTAATCGTCGCTGGCAACGTTGACGACTTGCTTCGGCATAGGCGAGATCGTGCCACGCCGCACGCCTTTTGTCTTGACCGAACGGCCCTTCTATTCACGCACGCCCACCCGTACACTCGAAGGCGTACCTCGCACCACAGGGGTGGAGACCATGAGCGCAGCGCCCACAACCCCCGAACTCGACCTTTCCTGGCTCGATCTCTACGACGATCCCACCTCCGCCGAGCCCACCAAGAAAGGCCTCACGCTCGACGCCATCGACATCGGCGACTATGCCTCCGCCGAGGACCTGCCTCGCGACATGACGCCCCGGCTGCGTGGCGCCGCCCCCCGCGAGAACGCCCATCGCATGGGCCTCACCTACCAGACCAAGCACGACGTCTGGGCCGACCAGTGCCGCTCCCTTTACGAAGAGGCCATCCAGCGCCAGTGGTCCTCCGCGCGCGATATCCCCTGGGACACCCTCACCGAGCTCCCGGACGAGAAGGAACGCGCCATCTGCCAGGTCGCGACCATGCTCACCGAGGTCGAGTTCATCGCCGGCGACGTCCCCGGCCAGTGGCTGCCCCGCATCAGCGGCGACGAGTTCGAGGTCGGCCTCTTCCTCATGACCCAGATCATGGACGAGGCGCGGCACACCGACGTGTTCCGCAAGCGCGCCCTCGCCAACGGCGGCGGTCTCCTCCAGCAAGGCGCCGGCCTCGGCCTGCGCAACCTCATTGAGGCCCAGGACTTCACCGAGATGTCCGTCCTCATGCACGTCCAGGCCGAAGGCTTCGTCCAGTCCATGTTCCGCATGGGCGAGCTCATCGGCCCCACCCAGGCCGACAAGCGCATCTTCCGCATGGCCGCCCAGGACGAGTCCCGCCACCTCGCCTTCGGCGTGATGCACCTCAAGCACATCCTCTCCGAGACCCCGGAGCGCCGCGAGGAGATCCACCACTACCTCGACAAGGCGGAGGAGCGCTCCGCCGGCGGCGGCAGCGGCGACGTCACCTTCCCGCCCGTCTTCGAGTCTCTCTGCATCCTCCTCGGCGGCGGCAAGGACCGCTTCGACGAGGGCGTCGCCAAGTTCCTGCTCCTGCGCAGGCGCCAGGTGAAGGAATACCTGCACCGGCTCGAAGTGGCGGGTCTCGGCGATCGCAGCGAGCGGCTCGGCCCCGCCCTCGCGCAGTACGCCAACTAGTCCCATGGCCAACGACGGCGCGGCCACCGAAGGCCCCATCACCGCGGAGATGCGCCTCGCCGCCCAGGCCCTCGACTGGGACGAAGGCCTCCTCGATCGCGCCCTCGAGTTCGGCTACAACCCGCGCACCCTCGTGGCCGCCCTGAGCGCGAAGCTCGACCCGGCGCAGGCCAAGGGCTTCCTCGACCGCGAGCCCCTCAAGCCCGACCTCGCCTGGATGGACGCCCCCACCGAGTGGGGCGTTCGCGCCGAGCAGGCCGATCCCGAGATGGGACTCACCGTGGGCGACCTCCTGGTCGGCTCCTACGGCGAGATCCCCGACCTCTGGACCGACCGCACCGAGATCGCCCGTGGCTCCAACCCCCAGGAGGGCCAGGAGGACATGGGCTACACCATCTTCGAGAAGGCCGTCGTCTGGGCGGACTCCGTCTCCGATCTCTACGAGCGTGCCATCCACGACCGCTGGGCGCCCGCCACCGACCTCGGCTGGCGCAGCCTCGAGGCCCTTCCCGAGGACATCGAGCACGCCATCTGCCAGGTCATGACCGAGCACAGCGAGCGCGCCTACGCCGAGGCCGCCGTGCTCGGCCGCTGGCTCCCGGAGGTCAGCTACGGCTACCTGGAGATGAAGCTCTTCATGAGCAGCGTCATCTACGACCTCGCCCGCCACGCCGAGGCCTTTCGCAAGCGGGCCCTCTCCAACGGCGGCGGACTCGGCCTGCAGGCCCCCACCGACCTCATCCGCGGGGCCGCCGAGGCCCGCAGCTACCCCGAGCTGATGGCCTACCTGTTCGTGCAGGACAGCGCCTTCCTCACCTTCTTCCGTCACGCCGGCGATATCGCCCAGAACCAGCTCGAACGAGACCTCTACGCCCTCGTCGCCGGCGATCGCGAGCGCCTGATGCAGTACCACGTCGACCGCTTCGAGGCGTTCCTGAAGGCGATGCCCGACCGCCGCCTGGAGCAGCAGCGCTACCTGGCCAAGGCCGAGGTGCGCCTCGCCCGCGAGTGGGACGACCCCGCCGTCTGCGAACCCCTCCTGCTCCTCCTCGGCGGTGGCCGCGAAAACGCCGCCGCCGGAGAAGCCGCCCTCCTCGCCCTCCGCCGCCGCCAGGTCGAGGAGTACCTCGGCCATCTGGACAGCGTCGGTTTCATCCGCAGCCGCCTCCACTCCGGCCTCGCTGCCTACCTCGAGGACCCGGAGGAAGCGTCCGCCTAGCTCCTGCTCAACCTACGGCGAGGTCACCTCGCTGGTTCGAGCCCGACTGCCTCCGCGACCTTCTCGGTAAGCCATGCGTTCAGGCTCTTGCCCTCGACCTGGGCAGTCTGGGTGGCAACACGGTGCAGTTCCGGCGACATCCTCAAGGCCACGTTCCCCGAGAACGGCTTGTCCGGCGCTACGCCCTCCTCCTCGCAGAAGGCGAGGTACTCGTCCACCGCGCCCGCGAAGGCCTCCCGCAACTCCTCGACCGACTCCCCCTCGAAGCTGATGACCGAGGTCGTACCGATGATGGCGCCATGGAAGATGTCGAGACCGTCGTCGAAGGTGACGGTCGCCTTATATCCCCGGTGTTCCATTGCCAAATGCTAGCAGTAAATGCTAGCACTAGCGCTCTTCCACCGCTTCCAGTACCGCCTGCGCTGCCTCCCGGTTCGTCCCGATCGCGAAGAACGCCGTCCGCCCCACCGGCTCCACGCCCGCGACGACGAAGCCGTCGCTTCGGGTGACGACCCAGTAGGGCCACTCGACGACGCCCTCGCCCCCCGCGGGCGCCCGGCGATGTGCCGCCTCGAATTCTCGCGCGTCGTTGCCGGTCTCGAACCGCACGACCACCACGAGCACCCGCTCCTCTCCGTGCTCGAAGATGCGGTAGGCGTCCCCCCGCCAGCCTTCGCCGGCCATCACCGCCCCGGGGCTGCTGCCATCAGCCCATGGGTAGCCGCTACGATCGCCGAGCAGGTAGTTCACGAGGTGAAACTCGCCGAGGACCCCCGACTCCGCTTCGACCCAGTCGGAACCGAGACGCTCGAGGATGGCCTCCGCCGGCAGCAGGTGGCCCACGGACTCCGGTAGCCAGCGCGACCGAACCAGCTGGGGATGCAGGATGTGCGCCGTCGAGGGTGGGGGGACGGCGAAGAGGGCGTTGAGCGCCGCTATCCCCCCGCGCGTCGCGATGTTCCGCACCGCGATCTCCCCGTTGTAGTAGGGAAACCAGATCGCCCGCAGGAGCTGGGGGGCGATCTGCGCCGGGCTCACGTTCCCGAGCAGCAACACCGGTCCGGCGATGCCCCCGGCTGGTCGCACGGAGATCAGCCTTCGCCACAGGGCGGTGGAGAACTCCGCGTCCCCCTCGATCACACTCACCCACGCGAGCCCGGCGTCGAGCGTCGGGGCAAGCCTGCGCCCGCTCCTGCGCAGGCCGAAGTTGTGGTCCTGGATAGCATGGACCATCTCGTGGGCGAGCGTCTCCCGCTCATCGTCGCTGAGCGTCTCAAGGTTGATCTCCTCCTCCTCGGTCACCACCCAGAGGGTCTTGTCCTGGGAGGAGTAGAACCCGATCCACAGCTCCGCCGTCGACTCCGCGACGTCCCAGTAGCTCTCGTCCGGCTCGATGTAGCCCAGCAGCTGGTAGAGCGCCCCGCCCTCCTGCAGCGCTTCGCGGTCCTCCTGGTCGAACAGGCCCGTATAGACCTCGACCACGTCGTCGGGCGGGACCGCCACCACCATCAGGTTGTCGGGCGCCTCCAGTTTTCGCGCCGCCGCCACCTCCTCCAGCATCTCGCGAAGGGCGCCCGAGAGGGGTACTCGCTCGATCGCCGGCCTGGCGGTCCGCTCGTCGCCGCCCCACGCCGCGACGGCCGCGACCGCGACAAACAGCGAGAGGAGCAAGGCGCGATAGGCGGCCAGCACCGCCCCATTCTTGCCGCCCCCGCGACGCGCGCCTAGCCCCGAACCATCGCCTCCAGCGCCGCCCGCGCCACCTCCGCGCCCGTCCCTATCGCGAAGAACACGTCGCGCCCAGCAGGTTCGAGGAGCGCGACCACGTTCCCGTCGCCCCGCGTGGCGAGGAGCAGGTCGCCTGTCTCCTCGACGTCCGCGCCCAGGGTCGCCACCTCCCGGTGCTCCCGGGCGAACTGGAGCGCCTCCTCGCTATCCGTGAAGCGGACTCGCGTCACCACCACTGCCTCCCCCTCGCCGTTGCCGAACAACTGGTAGTGGTCCCCCGCCCACCCCTTCGCGGCGGAGATCGCCCCAACGTTTCGGGGATCCCGGAGCCACCCCCGGGAAGCCTGGGCGTCGCCCACGAGGTAGTTGATGAGTTGAAATTCGCCCAGCGAGCCGGACGAGAGCACCTGCCAGCCGGTCCCCAGGCTCGCCGCAAGGTCCTCGGCCGGTGGCATCGAGTCTCGGAGCGACTCCGGCCGCCACCCGGCGTTCGCGAGCTCGGGGTGGAGGATCAGGGTGCTGGCCGGAGGCGGCTCGGTGAGGTACCCGTTGAGCGCCTCCACGCCCCCCATCCGCAGCACGTATTCCGCCCAGTCCGCCCCCGTCGTGTAGGGGAAGTACAGCTCCCGGAGGATCGGCGCCGGAATCTCCTCGAACTGCGTTGCCGCGGCGACGAAGAGCAGACCTCCCCGCCCCGGGACAGCGAGGTACCGGCGCGAATAACGATCGGTGTGCACCACCGCGTCACCTTCCACAACCGACCGAAAGGCCAGGATTGCGTCGAGGTTTCCCTCGACCTCGTCGAAGGTCTTGTTGAGGTCGAAGTGGTAGTCCTGCAGCGCGTGCAGGATCTCGTGCGCCAGCGTCGCCCGCTGCGACCGCGGCAGGTTCTCCACCCGCAGGTCCTCCGCCTCGGTCACCACCCACAGCGTCTTGTGGTCGGCCGAGTAGAACCCCAGCACCAGGTCCAGGAACGAGACCGTGATGTCCCACAGCGTCTGCTCGGCGTTCAGGTAGCCGAGCAGGCGGTAGAGCACCGTATCCACCTCCAGACGCGCCCGGTCCTCGTCCGTCACCAGCTCCACGTACACGTCCGCGACGTCCCGGCGGGCCACGGCCAGCGCGCGAAGCGTCGGTGGGGCGTCCAGACCTCGCACCTCCGTAACCTCGTTGAGTATCCGAAGGAGGCCGTCCGGGGGTGGGGGCGTCTCCCCCGGGGTTGCGGTCGGCGATGGAGAGGGAGGCGTGGCGGAGGGCTCGGCGGCGCGTGGAACCGCGCTGGCCGTGGGGGAAGGAGCGTCTGTCGGGGAGGGCGCCGGGGCGGCCGGCTCGGCCGTCCCCTCACCCCCGCACGCCACGAGCGCCAGCACCAGGAGCAGCGCCGCGCAGGTGACCGAACAGGTGCGGATCATGAGCCCTTCAATTCTTGCCTGCTTCCCGCCCCCTGCGCTAGATTGAAGGCGGCGGCGCATTCGTCTAGCGGCCTAGGACACCGCCCTCTCAAGGCGGAGATCAGGGGTTCGAATCCCCTATGCGCTACCACCTC
>DAOUID010000036.1:0-2148 GCA_034428315.1 Dehalococcoidia bacterium | reverse complement strand
GCGAGGCTGTGGTTGGGGACGAGGAACTGGGTGATGCGCCAGTAGAAGCTGTCTTCCTCGGCGAAGCGGGCGCCGCCGATGACGAAGCCGGCGTCGGTGGGCTGGATGGTGAACTTCGGTGAGCCGTCGGCCTTCATGTAGCGCAGGGCCCTGGGGGCGTCGGGGGGAAGCTCGCCCACGAGCATGTGCAGGAAGGAGAAGTGGGCGGTATCGATGGCGCCCTCGAGCGACTGCGCCCAGTTGCACTGCTGGAGCTTCTTGGAGACGTAGCGGTGGCTCTCGGGGACGTGCGCCCACTCGAACTCGGGGAGGTCGGGGAGGGGCAGGTCGGGGGGTCCCAGGTAGGCCCAGATGTAGCCGCCCCACTCGCGGGTGGGGTAGGCGGTGATCCCGACCTTGTCGCGGAACTGGGACTCGGGGGGCTCGGAGGGCATATCGACGCAGTTGCCGTCGACGTCGAACTTCCAGCCGTGGTAGACGCAGCGGAGGCCGCATTCCTCGTTGCGGCCCCAGAAGAGCTCGGCGCGGCGGTGGGGGCAGCGCCCCTCGATGAGGCCGATGGCGCCGTTCGTGTCGCGGAAGGCGACGAGCTCTTCCCCGAGGACGCCGACGCGCACGGGCGGGCAGTCGGGCTCGGGCAGCTCGCTGGCGATGAGGACGGGCACCCAGAAGCGCCGGAAGAGGTCGCCCATGGGCGTCCCCGGACCGGTGCGGGTGAGGAGCTCGTTGTCGTTCGCGCTCAGCATGTTTTCTGGGCCTGCCCGGGTGTCGGTGTCGTGTTCATTGTGCGCTTCTTCCGGCGACAGTGCCCCCCGGAACAGGTCAGACCCCGTTGTACTCCTGCGGGTAGCGCCAGGGGTTCTCCGGCTGCTCGGCGTCCTCGTCGAGGGTCCACATGGGGAGCGAGAGGCCCTCGCCCGCATCCGCGAAGACCATGCGCATGCGGCTGCCGATGCCGACCTGCCTGACCAGCTCGGGCGGGGCGAGATCGCCGTCAGGGGTGACGAGGTTGCCGGCGACGCGCAGGGCCTCGTGCTCCGATGGCTGTCCCTTCTGCGTGTCGAGGTCGACGATGAGGATCATGTAGGGGGTGTGCTCGCGGAAGGCGGGCTGGATGGCCTGGTGGACCTCGCCGTAGGAGTGGACCGCTCCCTTGCCCTCGACGGGCGTCCACTCGAACTCGCGGTTCTGGCACCAGGGGCAGGCGGTCCCGGGCGGGTAGCGGAGGAGGTCGCAGGCGGTGCACTTCTGCAGGTGGAAGTCGTGGTCGGCGCAGTGGCCGAAGTAGGCCACGTTCTCGTGGTCGATATCGAGGATGCTGAGGTTCATCCCGCGGTACTCGCCTTGAGGCATGGCGCTATCCCTTCCGCATGACCATGGACGAGCCGGTACCCGGCATGGCCCAGCCGAGGTTCATGGAGATGTTGGCGTCGCGCACCTGGCGGCACCCGCCCTCCTCGGAGTAATCGTAGGTGTGCTGGCGTCGGCCCTGGTCGTCGGTCGGGCAGTAGCAGTCGACCTCGCCGCGGAGCTGGCGCACGTTCTCGATGATCATGTTCATGCCGTGGGTGTAGCCCTCGCAGAGGTGGCCGCCGGAGGTGTTGTTGGGGCGCTCGCCGCCGAGGCGCATGATGCCGCTGGAAACGTAGTCGCCGCCCTCGCCCTTCTTGCAGAAGCCGTAGTCCTCGAGCTGGAGCATGGTGGTGAAGGTGAAGGCGTCGTAGGCGCCGGTGAGGTCGATGTCCTCGGGGCCGACGCCGGCGTTGGGCCAGATGATGTCCTTGATGTAGTAACCGGCGACGGTGGAGATGGGGCCGTGCTGGAAATGCATGTCGATGCGCGGCTTGCAGACGCGCCCGGCGACGGCAAGGATGCGGGCGGGAGTGTTGCGGTAGTCGTAGGCGCGTTCGGCGCGGGTGACGATGATGGCGGTGGCGTTGTCGGTCTCGACGCAGCAGTCGAGCAGGTGGAGGGGTTTGACGATCATGCGGCTGTTGACGACGTCCTCCACGGTGAGGCGCTGCTTGTAGTAGGCCTTGGGGTTCTTGGAGGCGTGCTCGCTGTGGATGACCTTGACCATGGCGACCTGCTCGGGGGTGGTGCCGTAGTCGTACATGTGGCGCATGAAGCTGGGGCTGAAGTTCTGGC
>DAOUID010000035.1:0-5628 GCA_034428315.1 Dehalococcoidia bacterium | reverse complement strand
CGTCCTCGTCCTGGATGGCGTAGGCGCCGGCCTTGTCGAGGGGGCGCCCGCTCTCGACGTAGGCGGCGAGGGCGTCGTCGCTGAGGTCCGCGAGGGTGACCTTGCTGCTGCCGACCGCGCTGCCCGCTCCGCTCGCGGAGACGATGGCAACGCCGGTCGCGACGAGGTGCGTTCGGCCGCGCAGGGCGCGGAGCATGGCGATCGCGGTCTCAGGGTCGGAAGGCTTGCCGTAGGCGCGCTCGCCGTCGTGGACGATGGTGTCGGCGCCGATGACCACGGCCCCGGGGTGGCGGCGGGCGACGGCGGAGGCCTTCTCCCGCGCGAGGCGCCGGGCGTCCGCGCGCGGGTCGTCGGTGGTGCGCTCATCGATGCCGGCGGCCTCGACCACGAACTCGTCGAGAAGGGCCCGCAGGAGCTCGTGGCGGCGGGGCGAGGCGGAGGCGAGGACGACGGGAGCGGGCACGCTACTCGCCGGGGCGCGTCAGCAGGGAGACTGACTCGATGTGGGCGGTCTGGGGGAACATGTCGATGGGCGTGACCCCTTCGAGCGTGTAGCCCTCGTCGGTCAGGCGGCGAAGGTCGCGGGCGAGCGTGGTGGGGTTGCAGGAGACATAGACGACCGTGGGCGGGGCGAAGGCGGCGAGGGCATCGAGCACTTCCGGGGCGCAGCCGACGCGAGGCGGATCGAGGAGCACGACATCGGGCTCCTCGGCGAGCCCCGGCAGGAGCTCCTCGACCTTGGCGCGGCGGTACTCGACGTTCCCGATCCCGCTGAGGTTGACGTCGGCATCGCGCAACGCGGAGGGCGACTCCTCGATGGCGATGATGCGCTCGAAGCGGCCGGCGAAGATGGCGGCGAACGTGCCGACGCCGGCGTAGGCGTCGATCAGGAGCCGCCCCTGCTTCGGCAGCTCGGAGGCGACAAGCTGGACGAGCTTCTCGGCCTGGGCGCTGTTGACCTGGAAGAAGGAGGAGGCGCTGACCTGGAAGCGCCTGCCGGCAAGCTCCTCCACGTAGTGCTCCTGGCCGCTGTCGTCGGGGAGCACCTCGAGGGCGGGGGCGATGAGGGTGCTGCCGGTGGCGGCGTTGCGGCGGAGCTGTATCTGGTGGAGGCCACGGGCGTGCCCCTGGAGACGGGGCAGGAGGGCGTTCACCCAGGGGTCCGCGATGGGACACTTCGTGACCTTGAGGAGGCGGCGGCCACGACGGTGGATGAAACCGGCATCGCCGAACTTGCGGCCGGCCGTGAAGCGCATGTGGTTGCGGTAGCCCCAGGGGTCGTCGGCGCCGACGACGGGATTCACGGGGGCGTCGGGGAGGCCGCCGATCCGCGCGAGCTGCTCACGCACGATGCCCTCCTTGGCGGCGAGCTGGGCGGCGTACTCGAGGTGCTGGAGCTGGCACCCGCCGCAGTCGCCGAAGAGGGAGCAGCGGGCCTCGACGCGGCTGCGGGAGGGCTCGAGCACCTTCGTCACGACACCCTCGACGTAGTCCTTGTGGATGCGCTCGACCTCGACCTCGACGAGCTCGCCGGGGGCGGCGAGGGCGACCATGAGAGCCTTGCCGTCGGGGAGGCGGGCGAGGCCGCGGCCGCCCTCCACGATCCGCTCGATGCGAACGGTCTGGTGGCGCTCCTCCTCGGGGATCTCCTGCCTGCGGCGTCGACGGCGGGCCATCGAGCTAGCGTAGCGGCGCGGAGGGGGTGGGGCGAACGGCGCTAGTCGAAGGCGCCGGCGGCGGCGAGGTCGGCGATGCGCTCGTCGTCGTAGCCGAGGATGTCCTTGAGGACTTGCTCCGTGTGCTCCCCGACCGCCGGGGGCGCCCCGATCCGGGCCGGCGTGCGCGAGAGGCGGAAGCGCGACCCCTCGACCACCGACTCGCCGTGGAGTGAATGGGGGACGCGGACGAAGTGGCCGCGATGGACGAACTGAGGGTCGCCGACGGCGCTGCTCGCGCGGATGACGGCGTGGGCGGGGACGCCGGCAGCCTGCAGGGCGCCCTCGGCCTCGGCAGGGGTGCGGGGCGCAGTCCAGGTTGAGATGGCGGCATCCAACTCGTCCTGGTTGGCCAGCCGCCCGGGGAGGGTGGCGTAGCGCTCATCGCGCGCGAGGTCGGGCCGGTCGATGGCGGCGCAAAGACGGCGCCAGTCGCCATCGTCGCGGACGGCGATCGCGACCCAGTCGTCGTCGCCCTTGCTGGGGTAGACGCCGTGGGGGGCCATGTCGGGGTCGCGATTGCCCATGCGGGTGAGGACGCGGCCGTTGAGCTGGTAGTCGAGGAGGGCGGGGGTGAGGAAGTGGAGGGCGCTTTCGATCTGCGAGTGATCGATGTACTGGCCCTCGCCCGTGCGGCGGCGGTGGTCGAGCGCCGCCAGCAGGGCGGCCAGGGCGAAGCGCGGAGCGACCGTGTCGGTATAGGCGCTGAAGGGGCCGGCGGGAGGGCGGTCGGGGTACCCGGTCAGGTCGATGAAGGTGGCGATGGCGGCGCCCATCGTCCCGAAGCCGGAGACATCGGAGAGGGGCCCGTCCTGCCCGAAGAGGCAACTGCTCATCATGATCAGGTCCGGCTTGATGGCGCGCAGGGACTCGAAATCGAGGCCCCAGCGGCGGAAGGCGCGGGGGGCGAACGACTCGCCGACGACATCGGCCCAGCGGACGAGGTCGCGGGCGACCTGGCGGCCCTCCTCACAGCCCAGCTTGAGCGCGAGACCGAGCTTCCCCGCGTTCATGTTGTCGAAGAAGAAGGAGTTCTGGGGCGCGAACTGGCCCCCACGGAAAGGGGCCATGCTACGTCCCGCGCCGGGCCGGGAGGGCGACTCGACACGGATGACGGTGGCGCCGTAGTCGGCGAGGACGCGCGTCACGACGGGCCCGGCCATCACCCACATGAAGTCGAGGACCTTCAGGCCTTCCAGCGGCAGCGCTGTGGGGGACGGGTGCGGGAGGGGCGAGGCGGGGGGCCGGGGAGGCTCGGCAAGGACCTCGGCCGTGTGCTCCCCCGGGCGGGGAACGGGACGCTCGTCGGGCGGGGGGTAGGCGGCGAGGCGGACGGGCGGGCCGGGGTGGCGCGCCTCGCGGCCGGCAACGGGGTACGAACGCCAGTAATCGCGGGCTTCGAGCTGGGGGTTCTCGAGCACCTCCGGCACGGTCGCGACGGGGAGGATGAGGAGGCGGCGGCGCTGCGCCTCGGCCATGAGCTCGGCCTTCGTCTTCGTCCTGAGGAAGTCGCCGACGACTCCGATGATGCGGTCGAACTCCTCGTAGGGCTCCTCGCCACGCTGGAGGAGGGCCGCGTAGGCGACCCAGTCCTTGTCGCGGGTGGCCTCGTCGCAGCCGCCCTCCTCGCAGATCCACTCCATGAGGCGCCGGGTGAAGGGCCCGATGGCGTTGCCGAAGAAGTAGGTGAGGGAGACGTAGCCGTCCTTCGCTTCCCAGACCAGCTTGAGGGTGACGGGCCCGATGACGGCGCCGCCCGCGACGCGAACGGTCTCGGGGGCGCCGGCGGCGGCGTTCACGGTCTGGCCGAGGGCTCCGAGCGCCATCGCCTGCTGGATCGAGACGTCGACGTGTTGGCCGCGCCCCGAATGGACACGATCCGCGAGCGCGACGAGGGCGGCGCCGGCGGCCTCGGCAGCGCCATGCAGGTACGCCTGTGGGGCCGTCACGCGGACGGGCGCGGCATCGGGGTAGCCGGCGATGTGCAGGGTGCCGGAGGAGGCGGCGACGATGAGGTCGGTGGCCAGGTAGGTGGCCTTCGGCCCGTCCTGGCCGAAGGGGGTAATGGACACATGGACGAGCCCGGGGTTGACCCCGGCGAGGTCGGCGTAGCCGAGGCCGCGGGCGGCCATGGCGCCGGGCTCGGCCGACTCGATGAGGATGTCGGCGGAGGCGGCGAGGCGGCGCAGCTCCTGCTGTCCATCCGGTGAATCGAGGTCGAGCTCGATGCTGCGGCGGTTGCGGCCGTAGGCGGCCCAGAGCAGGGAAGTCTCTCCATCGGCATCGAGCAGGGGAGGGGAGCGGCGCGCGGGGGAGCCGCCGGGGGGTTCGACGAGGATGACGTCGGCGCCCAGGCCGGCGAGGATGTGGCCGCAGAGCAGGCCGCGCTCATCGGAGAGGTCGAGCACGCGGTAGGGGCCAAGCATCGCGGGATGGTAGCAGGGGGTCCGGGATGGAGGGGGCGGGGCGTCAGGTGGGGCGGCGGCAGGGAGCGCAGCGGCCGTAGAGCTCGGCGCTGTGGCCATCGAGTTCGAAACTGGCAATCTCGGCGTTCTGCTCGATGGCCTGGTCGAGGGCAGGGTCGCTGAACTCGGTTACCGAGCCGCACTCGCCACAGACGAGGTGGTGGTGGTGGCGGCCGCTGTGGGAGCGCTCGTAACGGATGCCGCCGTCCTCGAGAGGAACACGGCAGACGATGTCGAGCTCGTGGAGGAGCTTAATGGTGCGAAAGACGGTCGCCCGCCCGATGTTAGGGAGTTGCTCGCTCAGCTCCTCGATGGTGAAGGGGCGGTTGGCGCGCGCGATGGCATCGATGACGGCGCGCCGGGGAGCGGTCAGGCGGTAGCCCGTTTCCTCAAGGGGCCCGGTGGGCATGCTCGTCATGGTGCCGATCGTAGGGAAGGCCGAGAAACGGTGTCAACGAACGCGGTGCAAATCCGCCCAGCGCCTGCTGTGTTTCTTGACACTAGATATCACTGATCCAATGATACGGGGTCGCAATGTGACCCATGCTCAGCAGGGAGAAATCGATGGGACTGCCAAATCTGAAGGGGCTTCGCCTCGCACTTGCCGGACTGCTCGTAGGAGCGGCCTTCGTCGCCGTCGCCTGCGGGGATGACGATGAAAGCCGGGAGGGCGGCGCGCTCTCGGTCGTGGCTTCAACGACCATCGTCGAGGACCTGGTGAAGCAGGTGGGGGGCGACCGGATCTCGGTTGAGACCATCGTGCCCCGTGAATCTGACGTGCATACGTACCACGTCACGCCGAGCGACATCCGCAAGGCGACCGAGGCGGATCTGGTTGTGATCGTCGGCGCGGAGCTGAGTGTGATCGAGGAGGACCTGGCGGACAGCACCGAGGGCTCCGTCCTCGAACTGACGCACGGCTTGGCCCTGAAGCCGTTCCCCGAAGGCCTCGCGCACGAAGAGCACGGGCACGAAGACGAGCACGAACACGAAGACGAGCATGCCCACGACGACGATGAGGGGATGCACGAAGACGAGCACGAGCACGAAGACGAACACGAGCACGAAGACGAACACGAGCACGAAGACGAGGACGACCACGAGCACGAGGACGAGGACGACCACGGCCACGAGGACGACCACGGCCACGAGGACGAGGACGACCACGGCCACGAGGACGAGCACGGCCACGCCCACGGCGAATTCGACCCGCACTTCTGGATGGACATCGACCTCACCATCGAGGCCGTCGAAGCCATCCGCGACGAGCTGTCACGGCTCGATCCCGATGGGGCCGACCACTACGCCGAGCGCGCCGAGGCCTACATCGCGGAACTGCGGGAACTCGACGACGAGATCCGTGAGCAGCTCGCCGCGCTTCCGGAGGAGCGGCGCTACCTGGTCACCTTCCACGACGCCTACGGCTACTTCGCCGACCGCTACGGGCT
>DAOUID010000034.1:0-9290 GCA_034428315.1 Dehalococcoidia bacterium | reverse complement strand
GCGAGCGTGTGCATGATGAAGACGGCCTGCTGGGCCGTCCACAGGCCCTGGGCGTCCTGTGTCTGGTTGACCGCTTCCTTCGTGATCTTCAGCCCGAAGGACGGCTTCTCGGCGATCTTCCGCGCCAGGTTCTCGACGTACTCGCTCAGCTCGTCGCGGGGCACGACCTCGTTCACCATGCCCGCTTCGTAGCAACGCTGGGCGCTCACCCAGTCGCCCGTGTAGAGCATCTGGCGGGCGAGGCGGTGGCCGAACTCCCAGGGGTGGGCGAAGTACTCGACGCCGGGGATGCCCCAGCCCACGACGAGATCGCGGAACTCGGCGTCCTCGGAGGCGATGATGATGTCGCAGACCCAGGCGAGCATGAGGCCGCCGGCGATGGTCTTGCCCTGGACCTCGGCGATCATGGGCTTGGGCAGGTTGCGCCAGCGGCGGCACATCTGGAGGTAGATTTCCTCCTCCTTGGCCATCGCGCCCTCGGCACCTTCGAGGTCGAAGTTGGCCCAGGTGCCGACGGGGCGGACATCGTTGAAGCCGAGGCCGGTGCCGCCGCGCATGTCGTGGCCGGAGTTAAAGTGGGGGCCCTCGCCGCTGAGGATGATGACCTTCACCTGGTCGTCCTGGTTGGCGGCGTCGAAGGCGTCGTTCAGGTCGCGCGTCAGCCGCAGGTCCTGGGCGTTGCGCGCCTCGGGCCGGTTCATTCGGACGCGCACGATCTCGGGCGTCAGGTTCTCGTAGAGGACGGTCTGGAATTCAGGCATGGGGCACTCCCCTCCTGCGAAGGTGCCGTGAGTATACGCGCCGGGACATAACCGGGCGCGGTTCCGTCAGATGGTCTCGCCGGACTCGCCCACGTCTTCGGCCTCGCCACCGCCGATCTCCTCGCCGACCGCGCGGATGGCGCCGAACTCCTCCCGGAAGGCGTTGTGGACGGCGCGGGTCTCTGTGCAGTGCAGGACGAAGCGGGCGCCCTCGCGCAGCCACTTCGTTGATAGCTCGGGGATCTGGTGGTGGATGAGGACGGGGATGTTCCGGCCCTGGCAGGTGGCGATGATGGTGCGCAGGGCGGCCTCGTAGTCGGGGTGGTCGTACTGGTCGGGCACGCCGAGGGAGATGCTGAGGTCGTTGGGGCCGACGAAGATGGCGTCAACGCCCTCGATGGCGACGATGTCGTCGAGCGCCTGCATGGCGGGCACGCTCTCGATGCCGATGATGCAGACGCTGTTGCGGTTGCGCCGCTCGAGGTACTCGCGGGAGGCATCGCTGGGGAACTCGCCCTGCTCGACGACGCGGCGCACGAGTTCGCCCTTGAGGGGGCGCCACTTCGTCGCGCCCACGACCTCGCGGACCTCATCGGGCGTCTCGCAGTAGGGGGCGAGGATGCCCTGCGCGCCGGCGTCGAGCGCCATGGTGATGTAGTGGGAGCTGGGGATGGGGACGCGCACGATGGGCACGACGTCGACGCTGCTGAGGCCGGCGAGGAGGTCGGCGATCTCGCTGCGGCCGCGGGGGGCGTGCTCGCTGTCGATGATGACGTAGTCGAGGCCGAGGCCGGCGACGGTCGTGGCCCAGCGGGGGTTGCGGGCGGCGGAGAGCATGGTGCCGTAGACGATGCCTCCCGCGCGGGTTTTCGCCTTCAACTCTTCACCGTTCATGGCCGCCTCCGGGGTTCGTGGTCGCCTAGGGATACGAGGTCCGGTCGGCGATGGCAAGACGTGGCCCGCAAGGGGCGACCATCCTAGGATGCCCCGCTGGAGGGAGCCCCATGTCGAACCTGCCCATTCCCATGACCGCCGATGACTTCACGCCCGAGTGGGTCACCGCCGCCCTGCGTTCGAGCGGAACCCTGGGGGACGGGTCCGTGACCGCCGTGGATGCAACCCCGGTGGGGGAGGGAGCAGGCTTCCTCGGGTCGCTGGCGCGGCTCACGCTCACCTACGACGGGGCGGGCGCGGACGCGCCCGCGACCGTGGTCGCCAAGTTCCCGGCGCTCGTCGAAGTGAACCGCGGCCTGGCCGTCCAGTACCAGGTCTACCAGCGGGAAGCGCGCTTCTTCAACGAGATCAAGCGCACCATCACGGCCATGCCGACGCCGGAGGCGTACTACGCCGACGTCGAGGAGGCGACAGGCAACGGCGTGATCCTGCTCGAGGACCTCGACGGCAAGCTGCGGGTAGGAGACCAGCTCGCGGGGGCCTCGGTGAGGGAGGCGGAGCAGTTGATGACGCAGATCGCGGACCTGCACGCGACCTGGTGGGGGCGGGCCGAAGAGGACACCATCTCGTGGGTGCCGGCCTTCGACGGGCCGGTCTGGGCGATGACGGCGCAGACCCTGCCCTCCCTCTGGCCGACCTACCAGCAGGACTCCGGGCACCACCTTCTCCCCGGCATGGCCGAGATCATCGAGCGGACCTGGGAGGGCTTGCCCTGGCTGGGCCAGCAGCTCAGCCGCGGCCCGATGACGCTCGTGCACGGCGACTACCGCATGGACAACATGTTCTTCCCGGCCACGGAAGGCGAGCCGATCACCATCATCGACTGGCAGCTCATGTCGCGCGGGCGCGGCCCCTACGACGTGGCCTACTTCATGAGCCAGAGCATAGACGTCGAGCTCCGTCGCGAGCACGAGCGGGCGCTCGTGAAGCGCTACCACGACGGCCTCCTGGCCGGCGGCGTACGCGACTACACCTTCGACGACTGTTTCGAGGACTACCGGCTCGCCTGCCTCTGGTGCGTGATGTACCCCGTCGCGATGGGCGGGGGCATGGCCCACAACGAGCGGGCCGTGCAGATCGCGGCCGAGGTTTCGAAGCGGTCGTTCAACACGATCCTCGACCTCGACTCGGTCTCCGTCCTACCGAACTGACCGGCCCCGTCGGGAGCCGGACGACCCCAACCCTGCTGGAGCGTGCCCCATGAGTGACCTGCCCATTCCCCTCTCGGCGGAAGACTTCACCCCGGACTGGATGACCGCTGCCCTGCGCGCAAGCGGAACGCTGGACGACGAGCGGGTCGTTTCGGTGGATGCGAGCCCGATGGGCGAGGCCTTCGGGTTCCTCGGGTCGCTCCTGCGGCTGACGCTGACCTACGACCGGCCCCGGGAAGGGGCGCCCGCGACGCTCATCGCGAAGTTCGCGGCGCAGGCGGAGTTCAACCGGGACTTCGCGCGGCAGTACGGGATTTATGTAACGGAGGCGCGCTTCTTCCAGGACCTGCAGCCCTCGCTGACGGCGATGCCGACCGTGCGGGCCTTCTACACGGGCTACGACTCGGCGGTGGGCGACGGCGTGACCATCCTGGAGGACCTGGAAGGAAAGCTGCGCATCGGCGACCAGATGGCCTCCCTCTCCCAGGCGGAAGCGGAGCAGGTGGTGACACAGTCCGCCGGGTTCCACGCCACCTGGTGGGACAAGGCCGACACCGATGAGCTTGCCTGGATCCCGAGAACCGACGGCCCGGTGTGGCAGATGGCGCCGGCGACGCTCCAGCAATTCTGGCCCGTGTACCAGCAGAACTTCGGCCACGTGCTGACGCCCGGCCTCACCTCGGCGGTGGAGCGCACGTGGGCGAACATGGACTGGGTGTTCAAGCGGTTCGCGACGCCGCCGGTCACCGTCATCCACGGGGACTACCGGCTCGACAACATGTTCTTCCCGGAGCGCGAGGGCGACCCCATCACCGTGATCGACTTCCAGCTGATGGCCCGCGCTCGCGGCCCTTACGACCTCGCCTACTTCACCAGCCAGAGCCTCGACATCGAGCAGCGCCGCGCGACGGAGCAGGACCTCGTGCGCCGCTACCACGACACGCTCGTGGCCGCGGGCGTGCGCGACTACTCGTTCGACGACTGCTTCGAGGACTACCGGCTGGCGATTCTCTGGTGCGCCGTGTTCCCGATCGGGATGGGCGGGGGGCTGGCGGGGGACAGCGCACGCCACCTGGAGCTGGCGACCGAGGTCTCGCGCCGCTGCTTCACGGCCATCGCCGACCTGGACGCGGTTTCGACGCTGCCGGGCTGAGTCAGGCGCCGGCAGCGTCGAGCGCCGCCTCGATCTCCCCGAGGTGGGCCTCGACGTGCATCGTCATCGACATGAGGACGAGGTCCGACATCTGGATCTCGTCGGGCATGACGGGGAGCTTGACGGGCCGCGCCAGCGTCTCGTCGTCGAGACCGGCGATGCCACTGACCGCCTCTTCGTAGGCGGCGTGCATCTCGTCGAGGATTTCAGCGGCCGACATGCCGGCGCGCTCGGCGATCTGTTGGGCGTTCATGGCCTCGCCCTCGTCGGCCGGCGGCTGCTCGGCCCCCGACTCGGCCATGGCGGTCACCATCTCGACCAGCGGGAGGGGGTTGGCGCGGGCGGCGAGGTGGCTGAGCGTGTCGCGGACGTTCCAGTCACCTTCGGCGAGGGGAGCCTCCGGGGCGGCGATGATGCGCTCGCGGAGCGCCTCGCCGCGGGCATCGGCGTTACGGATAGCCTGGACGATGGCTTCGCGGGTGGCCATGGAAGACTCCTGACGTATCAATTTATCCGACGATGTTATCCGACGATGCCCGCATTCTGAGGGCCGAACGGAAGGGATGCCACTGCCCCGGTTGACGATGCCGCGAGCGCTCCAGAGAATCGCGCGATGCCTCATCCCGACCGGATCGCCATCGTGGGGGCCTCGCTGGGCGGGCTGCGCGTGGCGCAGGCGCTGCGGGGCCGGGGAAAGTTCGAGGGCGTCATCACCCTCATCGGAGGCGAGCCTCACTACCCCTACGACCGCCCTCCGCTCTCGAAGCAGGTGCTCGCGGGAGAGTGGGGGCCCGAACGCACCCTCCTCGACCCGCCCGACAAGGTCGACGAGCTGGGGCTCGACCTGCGACTGGGCGTGCGCGCGGAATCGCTCGACCTGGAGGCGCGGGAGGTCGCGCTGAGCGACGGCGGCCGGGTCGCCTACGACTCCCTCATCATCGCCACGGGGGCGACGCCCCGTACCCTCCCCAACACCCCCGACCTAGCCGGCATCTACGCCCTCCGCACGATCGACGACTCCATGCGCCTCCGCGCCGAGCTGGCGAAGGAGCCGCGCGTGGCGGTGGTCGGGGCGGGCTTCATCGGGGCGGAGGTGGCGGCGGTCGCACGGAGCGCGGGGCTCGAGGTCACGCTCATCGAGGCGCTGCCGGCGCCGCTCGCCCAGGCAGCGGGGGTGGAGGTAGGGGAGGCGTGCGCGGCGATGCACCGGGCGCACGGCGTCGACGTGCGCTGCAACGCCCTCGTGGCCGGCTTCGAGGGCGGCGAGCGCGTCGAGCGCGTGCTGCTGGCGGACGGCTCGAAGGTGGAGGCGGACCTCGTGGTGGTGGGCATCGGCGTCGCGCCGGAGACGCGCTGGCTGGAGGGATCGGGGCTGGAGCTGCGCGACGGCGTCGTGTGCGACGCGACCTGCGCGGCGGCGCCGGGCGTCTACGCCCTCGGGGACGTGTGCCGCTGGTACAACCCCATCTTCGAGGAGGAGATGCGGGTGGAGCACTGGACGAACGTGATCCACCAGAGCCGCCAGGTCGCCCGCAACCTGCTCGCGGAGCCGGGCGAGGCGAAGCCATTCGCCTCGGTGCCGTACGTGTGGTCGGACCAGTACGACGCGAGCATCCAGTCGCTGGGACACCCCAAGGCCGACGACGAGGTGGAGGTGCTGCACGGCTCGCTGGAGAGCCTCGAGTTCGTGGCCGGCTACCGGCGGAACGGGATCATCGTCGGCGGCCTGACGTTCAACATGCCGCAGCAGCTCTCGTCGTACCGCCCCCTCATCGAGCAGCGCACCCCGTGGGAGGCAGTGCTCGAGCACGCCCAGGCGATGGGCTGATAGCACAGGCTTATCGACCTCATTTATTTCCGTAGAGACAAACCACCATCCCCCAACTCGCTCATACCGCGCGGAAATAGCTACGAATGAACTGGCGGTAAAACAACAAGAGAAAGCGCGATCAACGACCCTATTATCTCCCTAGAAGACCCAAGCCTTTTCAGGCCTTGGATGAAATTTTTTTCAAATACTGTTTGACATCTTCCCCCCATGTGCACACTCTGTAGTAGCCCACTTTAGGGCCAAGGAGTGAACCATGGTTACCTTTCACATGATCGGGCCGGATGAGATCCCCGAGTTCCCGCCTCACGCCGAGCGCCTGACTCAGTTGCAGTGCTCAGCAGAGGACCAGCAGTTCCTTGCCCGCCTGAGTGCATATCTCGCGCCGAGCGCTCCGAACGAGGTACTGACACGCGGTAACGCTGGTGGCGCGGAGGCAGCAACATACATCGCACTGGAGAACTTGCAGGCGGCAGCCAGCGAGGTCATCGGCGTGTTGAACACTAGTGGGACGGACACGTCAGAAGCACGGGGTGCGTTTACAACGCTCAATGAAATCTACGCGTCCGTCGTAGCGTCGCGCCAAGCTTTCGAGGAAGCACAGAACCTCTGGTGGGACAGGCACGGCGACCAATAGGCGCGGGCGCAGGTATCATCGCCGCGCCACCGGGAGGCCGCGCATGGACCTTGGCGAGCTCTCCGAACGCCTCGTGCCGTTCTGCCGCGAGCACTTCGGCGACCCCGACGTGGCCGTCTCGAACGTCGAGACGATGCCGGGGCACGCGGGGTTCTCCTTCGGGTTCACGGCAACCTCGAAGGGGGAGTCCAGCTCCTACGTGCTGCGCGTGCCGCCCCCGAACGTGCGCCGCGTCGGCACCGCGGACGTGATTCGCCAGGCACGGGTCGTCCACGCGCTGCGGGACACGGACGTTCCAGTCGTGAACGTGATCTGGTCGGGCGAGGACGAGCGTTGGTTCGGGTCGCCCTACTTCGTCGTGAACAAGCTCGAAGGCGACGTGCTGCGGAGCGACTGGGGCTGGGACATGCCCGCCGAGGAGATGCGCCCCGTCGCTTTCCAGGCGATGCGTGCGCTGGCCTCGCTGCACCTGCTCAACTGGCGGGAGTACGTGCCCGACGACGGTCCGCCGCTCGAGCTGGAGCCGGACGTGACACGCTGGGACCGCTTCTATGAGCGCTCGGGCGACATGGACCTGGTGGCGCTGGCCCCGGATGTGCGGGAGAAGCTGCTGGAGCGGCTCCCGGAGGCGCCCCACATCGGCATCTTCCACGGCGACTACCAGTGGTCGAACGTGTTCTACAGCTTCGACGGGAAGCTGCAGGCGGTCATCGACTGGGAGCTGTGGGGGGTGGGGGCGACGCTGAACGACCTCGGCTGGGTGATCACGTTCGCGGACGCGGCAGCCTGGAAGCACGGGCTCCGACACGCCCTGCCCTCGCCCGACGACCTCATCGCGGAGTACGTCGACACCTACGGGAGCGATCCGGGGGACATCGCCTGGTACCGGGCGCTGGCGGCGTACAAGTTCGGGATCATCAGCGGATTCAACCTCTACCTGCACCGGAGCGGCAAGCGCCCGGACGAGTCGTGGGAGGACACCGCGCTGTCGGCGCCCTTCCTCATGCGCCGCGCCCTCGAAGTGCTCGACGACGGATAGAGACGATGGCCAGGAACGGCTCCCTGCCCGGCCCGCTCGACGGCATCCGCGTGCTCGACTTCACGCGGCACCTGGCGGGGGCGGGGTCGACGCGCATCCTGGCGACGCTGGGGGCGGAGATCCTGCGCATCGAGTGGCCCCATCCCCCCGCCCTCGACTTCCTGCGGCTCTCCGGCCCGCACGCCGAGGGGAGGCCGGGCATGAACCGGGGCGGCTTCTTCGCGCAGATCAACGTCGGGAAGAGGAGCGTCGCGATCGACCTGTCGACGGAGGCGGGGAAGGCGATCGCGCGGGAGCTGATCCCGCACTGCGACGTGATCGCCGAGAGTTTCTCGCCGGGCGTGATGAAGCGCTGGGGACTGGACTACGAGTCCGTGCGCGCCCTGCGCCCCGACATCATCTACCTGTCCGCTTCCGGGTTCGGCCAGACGGGTCCGTACGCGGGCTACCGCTCGGTGGGGCCGACGGCGCAGGCGTACAGCGGACTCACGGCGACGTCGGGGCTGCCCGACCGCGAGCCGGCCGGGTGGGGCTTCTCCTACATGGACCACATGGGCGCTGTGATGAACGCGGCCGCCATCCTCATGGGGCTGGAGCGGAGGCGGGCCACGGGCGAAGGCGAGTTCTTCGATGCCGGGCAGAGCCAGCACGGGTGCGCCCTCCTGGGGCCGATGCTGCTCGACGTCTCCCTGAACGGCGCGCAGGTGCGGCCGAAGGGAAACCGCGACCTGTACGGCAATTTCTGTCCGAACAACGCCTACCGCTGCCGCGGGGAGGACTCGTGGCTGGCCATCTCGGTGCGGGAGCCGCACGAGTGGGCGGCGCTCTGCGAGACCATCGGGGCGGAGGACCTGGCGGCGCGCCCCGAGCTCGCGACGCTGGCGGGACGGCTCGCGCACGAGGACGAGATCGACGCCTGCATCGAGGCCTGGACGCAGTCGAGGGACGCGCGCGAGACGATGGGGGCGCTGCAGGAGGCAGGCGTCCCGGCAGGGGTCGCGCAGACGGTGGAGGACAAGGTGCATCGCGACCCGCAGCTCGCCTTCCGGGGGCTGTACACGACGCTCGACGACCCCGTGCTGGGGGAGAAGCGGTACGAGGACATTCCCGTGACGATGAACGGCTTCGAGGTGGGCGTGCCGGGGCCATCGCCCTGGCTGGGGGCGGACACGCGCGACGTGCTGCGCGATCTGCTCGGCTACTCGGAGGAGAAGCTGGAACAGCTCAAGGCCGAGGCGACTATCGACGACGCGATCACGCTCGAGGAGGCGCAGGCGACATGAGCGGGACGCTCGAGCACCTGACCGTCGTGGAGCTGGCGGGGCCGCGCACGGAGTGGTGCGGCAAGCTCTTCGCGCAGGCGGGGGCGCGGGTGGTGCTGGTAGAGCCGCCGGGCGGAGCGGAGACACGCTCCTACGCGCCCTGGTTCCAGGGGCGCAGGAGCGCCGAGTCGAGCCTCCACTTCTGGCACTACAACACCGACAAGCAGAGCGTCGTCCTCGACCTGGTGGCCGAGGAAGGCCGCGAGGCGTTCCTGGGGCTGCTGGGGGAGGCGGACGTGTTGCTCGACGGGAGCGAGAGGGGCGGGCTGGGGGACCTGGGGCTGACGCGCGAGGTATTGGAAGGGGCGAACGAGCGGCTCGTGCACGTCGCGGTCACGCCATTCGGGCAGGAGGGCCCGATGGCGGCGTGGAAGGGGAGCGACCTCGTTCACCAGGCGCTCGGCGGCCAGATGATGATGAACGGGTACGACGACATGCCCGCGAG
>DAOUID010000033.1:0-2311 GCA_034428315.1 Dehalococcoidia bacterium | reverse complement strand
GGGGCGAGCGGCTGGCGCGCTACTCGTTCATCGGGGCGAACCCGTACCAGGTAATCCGCACGGGTCCGGGGGAGGCGTACGAGGGCGACCCACTGAAGCCGCTCGAGGAGGCGCTCGCGGGCCTGAAGGCGGTCGAGATGCCGGGGCTGCCGCGGCTGACGGGCGGGGCGGTCGGCTACGTGAGCTACGAGGCGATCCGCCACTTCGAGCCGCGCGTACCGGCGAACGAGGACGACCCCGTCGGCATTCCCGAGGCGATGTTCCTGCTGTGCGACTCGATGGTGGTGTTCGACCACGTGCGCCACACGATCCGGGCGGTCGCGCACTGCCGCCTCGATGGCGACATCGAGGCTTCGTACGACGAGGCGGCAGGGAAGATCGATGCGATCCTGGAGCGGTTGAGCCAGCCGCTGGCGCTCCCGGTGGAGGAGGTGGACGAAGTCACGCGGGCGAGCGCCCAAGGCGTCTCGAACGTGGGGAGGGAGGGATACGAGCTGATGGTGGAGCGCATCCGTGAGGACGTGATCGGGGGGGAGGTCATCCAGGCGGTGCCGTCGCAGCGCATCCGGCGGCCGACCTCGGTGCACCCGTTCACGATCTACCGGCAGCTGCGCACGGTGAACCCCTCGCCCTACATGTTCTACCTGGACCTGGACGGCTTTCAGATCGTGGGCGCCTCGCCGGAGATGCTGGTGCGGGTGGAGGACGGGCTGGTGACGACGCACCCGATCGCGGGTACCCGCCCGCGGGGAGCGACGCCGGAGGAGGACGACGCGCTCGCGGAGGAGCTGCTCGGGGACGAGAAGGAGCGGGCCGAGCACATCATGCTGGTAGACCTGGGCCGGAACGACGTGGGGCGGGTGGCGGAGCCGGGGACGGTGCGGGTGGACCAGTTGATGGAGATCGAGCGGTACTCGCACGTGATGCACATCGTCTCGCGGGTCTCGGGGCAGCTGCGGGAGGACCGCACGCCGTTCGATGCGTTCCGCTCGGTCTTCCCGGCGGGGACGGTCTCGGGGGCGCCGAAGGTGCGGGCGATGGAGATCATCGCGGAGCTGGAACAGGAGCGGAGGGGCATCTACGCGGGAGCGGTGGGGTACGCCAGCTTCGCGGGCAGCCTCGACACCTGCATCGCCATTCGCACGATGGTCGTGAAGGACGGGAACGCGTACCTCCAGGCCGGGGGAGGCATCGTCTACGACTCGGAACCGCCGACGGAGTTCCAGGAGAGCGTGAACAAGATGCTGGCGCTGGAGCGGGCGATCGACCAGGCGGAGCTGGCGGCTGCCCAGCAGGCGCCGGTCGGGGGGTAGGGGTAGCAATGGCGCAGCGCATCCACCTGGCGGCGATCCTCGAACGGGAGGGGAAGCTGCTGCTCCTGCGGGAAGCGGGTGCGGCGGGGTGGAGCCTGCCGGGCGGCGACCTGCTCCCGGAGCACGCAGACGTCGACGTGGGGATGGCAGCGATCCTGGGGGAGATGGGGATCACGGTGGAGGCGATCGAGGAAGGGTTCTACGAGACGCTCTTCATCCCGTCGGCGGAGGGACACACGGTCTTCAACCTGTTCGCGACGAGCGCCTGGGAGGGGGAGCCGGCGGTGGGGGACGGCGTCGAGACGGCATGGACGGAGGCGGGGGCGCTGGCGGACCTGCCCATGGACGAGCACGTGCGGGCAGGCGTGCTGGCCGCGTTCGGGCTCGCGGAGCCGCGCGACGATAGCTCGGCGATTCTGGAAGCGCTCCAGAAGGAGATGGGCGTGGAAGCGGAGGAGGCAGGGAGCGGTCCTTTCGCCTCGCGAAGGGAGGCGGGGCGGGACGTGCTGCGCACGCTCTCGGGCGGAGGCGATCCGGACGTGCGGCACGCCGGGCTGCGGGCGAACTCGCCGGAGCTCGCGGACGACGTGGTCGACTTCGCACTGGGGGAGGTCTGGGGAACGGACCGGCTCGACCGGCGCACGCGAAGCCTCGAGGTGGTGGCGATGCTGGCGGCGTTGACGGGGCGCCCGAACCAGCTGCGGTCGCACATCAATGGGGCGCTGAACCACGGGGCGACTCCCGAGGAAGTGATCGAGACGCTGCGGATGGTGGCGGTCTACGCGGGCTTTCCGGCGGCGCTGACGGCATGGCCGGTGATGGAGGAAGTCTTCGCGGAGCGCGGGGTTCCGCGGCCGGAGCGTCCGTCATGAGGGCGGTGTTCTGGGACCTCGACGACACGGTGCTCAACACCCTGCCGGGGCGGATGGATGCGCTCGCAGGGACGTACGAGGACTGTCTCGGCATCCGGCCGGTGGATCCGGAGGCCCTCTGGCGGG
>DAOUID010000032.1:0-5371 GCA_034428315.1 Dehalococcoidia bacterium | reverse complement strand
GAAGAGGAGGGCGACGACGAACAACGGCACGAAGTCATTGGGCAGGCGGTAGAGCGCGAACACACTCACGGCGATGGCGCCGCCGGCAACGGCCGCGTTGAGGACGGCGCGGGCGTAGCCGCGCCAAGTGGCCGCCTCGGGGTTGGTGACGACGGGCTCGGGGAGGTCGCGGATGGCGGCGACGATGTTGAGGCGGCTGGCGCGCACGGCAGCGAAGAAGATGACGATGAAGGTCGAGATGACGCCGAGGCAGAAGGCGATGATGAGGCTGCGCGGGGTGAGATTCGTGCGCAGCTCGAGCCCCAGCCCTGCCTCCGCGAACGCGTTGATGAGCCCGACCATGCCGAAGGTCACGAAGACGCCGGCGACAAGGCCGACGATGGCCGCCCCGAGGTCGTAGCCCATGCCCTCGGCGAGGAAGGACTCGACGAGGTGGCGGCGCTTCGCGCCGACCGCTCGGGCCATGCCCATCTCCGGCTTCCGCTCGGCTGCGAGCATGATGAAGATGAGGAAGATGAGGAGGATGCCGGCGGCGATCGAGAAGAGGCCGAAGATGATGAAGATGGTGGTAAAGACGCTGCCGAAGAGCTTGGCGAACTCGATCGCGTCTTTCTTCAGGGGCTGCACCTCGTAGGGCGTGCCACGGATGACCTGGTTGAGTTTCTCCTCCACGACATCGGAGCGTTCCAGCCCATCGCGCACGCCGCCCGCGTTCGTGACGACCACGGCATAGGCGACCCCGTCCAACTCAAGGATCTCGGCGAGAAAGTCGAAGCTGACCGTGCCCCCGGGGTACTCCGAAGCGCCGACGTTGAAGGTGCCGCTGAGGAAGCTATTGGGGGCGATCGCCGCGACGACGACCTCCACCGGATAGCCCTCCAGGAGCAGGACGAGCGTCTGCCCGACCTCTGCGTCGATCTCGCCGGCAAGGTCTTCGTTCACGACGATCTCGTTGCCGCTGAGCGTCACCACATCCCCGTCAAGATCACGGAGGGAGCCGAACGGCGCTGCCGCGTCGGTGTCGTAGGCGACGATCGTGGCGCCGGCCTCGTTCAAGCCGGTGGCCGTGTTGATGACGGGGAGCGTCTCCAGAAGGATCGGCAGGAAGCCGTCGATGTCGGGGTCGTTGGCGAACCGCTGCTCCCAGGCTGCGACTTCCGCAAGGGGAATGACACGCTCGTCCTCGGGGCGCGGGCTGCCTTCCTCGTCCCAGACGATGAGCATGTCGGTCTCGCCGGTGAGGTCGTAGATGTCCTCGGTGACGGTGCTCGAGACGGTGTCGCCGGTGCCGAAGGCGACGGTCATGATGACGGTCGCGAGCATGAGGCCGAAGATGATGAGGGTGGTCTGGGCGCGGCGCCGGGGAATATTGCGCAGGCCCGTCTTGAACATCACCGGGTTGCGGAAAGCGACCCAGGCGAGCAGCGCCAGGATGACAGCCGTGATCGCGACGACGACCACCGCGATCGTGTTCATGGAGACGCCGAACAGTTCCTCCATGGCCGCGCGTCAGGCGGGGGCCGGGGCGAGGGGGCGGAGCGTCTCCTCGCGTTCGATGAGGCCGTCGGCCATGTAGATGGTGCGGTGGCAGCGGGCGGCCACTTCGGGGGCGTGCGTGACGATGACCTGCGTCTGATCGGCGCCGGCATTCAGCTCGACGAGCAGGTCCATGATGCCGCCCGCGGTGGTCGAGTCGAGGGCGCCCGTCGGCTCGTCGGCCCACACGATCGAAGGGCTGTTGACGACAGCGCGGGCGACGGTGACGCGCTGGCGCTGACCGCCCGAGAGCTGCGCCGGGCGGTGACCGGCGTACTGGCGCAGCTCGACGCGCTCGAGCGCGGCGAGGGCGAGCTCGCGCGCTTCGCGGGGCCTGGTACCGGAGACGATGAGCGGCAGCTCGACGTTCTCGACGGCGGAAAGGACCGGGAGCAGGTTGTAGGTCTGGAAAACGAAGCCCATGCCCTGCGCCCGGAACTCCGTCTTCTCGTTGTCGGCCATGCGGGAGAGGTCCTCGCCGTTGATGAGCACCTGGCCGTCATCGAAGGCGTCGAGGCCGGAGAGGCAGTTCAGCAGGGTGGTCTTGCCGCAGCCGGAAGGGCCCATGATGGCGACCATCTCGCCCCTTGGCACTTGCAGGTCGACGCCACGGAGGGCATGGACCTGGACCTCGCCGGTGTCGTAGGTCTTGGTGACGTCCCTGGCATCGATGACCAGGTCCCCGGAACTCCCGTCGGCAGTCATCGCCACTCCCCTGACGCCAATGTGTCAGCGCCCCAAGCGAGCGTGGACGACGCTTGGCACACGAGCAAGTCAGAGCCCGCCGCCCGGGGTGCACGGAGCAGGCAGGGCGCGCAGAATGGGGCCGGGAGTCGACATGAGCGACAGCGAACAGGGCGAGCCCGAGGTCGCGCCGGCGCACACGGACGTGCGGGCGGAGTACAGCCAGCGGGATCTGGCGTTCGTTCTCGGGCTGGGAGCGGTGGCGATTATCGCGGGCACGGTCCTGGGGCTCGTCTTCACCACCTAGGCGGATACGCCGCTCCGCTTCACGTAAGGGGCCGGTCGAAGGCCGTTGCGGTTGGGTATGATCGACGCATGAACGGCGCTCCCATCGCTCGCGGGGATCCCCTGCTGCTGCGCGTCACCAAGTACGACGGCGAGGCGCACTGGATCCAGCACCTGCGCGTCCTTTCGGATGACGGATCGCTCGTGCAGGCGCACGCCTCGGCGGGGAGCCCGATCTTCACGAGCCGCGGCGAGTTTCGCTCCCGCTACGAGAGCTACGTCCATTTCTGGCGGGACCGCTGGTACAACGTGTTCCGCCTCGCCGAGCCCGGCGAGGAGACGGCGCTCTGGTACTGCAACGTCACCACGCCGCCCAAATTCGAGGACGGCGAGATTCGCTACGTCGACCTCGACCTCGACGTGACGGTGCGGGCAGGCGGCACGATCGAGCTGCTCGATGCGGACGAGTTCGAGGAGCACCGGCTGAAGTACGGCTACCCACCCGAGGTGGTGGAACACGCCCAGGCGGCCGTGGGGGAGCTCTCCACGCTGGCCCAGCGCCAGCAGTTCCCGTTCGACCTGTAGCCTCTCCCCCGGTGCGACGAGAGGCGATACGCTTTGTCAGTGACTGACGGCACGACGCTTCGCGATCGGGTGGGCGCGCTTGTGGCGGAGGCTGCGGAGGCGGCGATCCGGGCGGGCAGCCTGCCGGATGTCGCCCTGCCCGACGACCTCGTGGAACGGCCGCGGGACCCCGCCAACGGCGACTACGCCAGCTCCCTGCCGCTGCGGCTCGCGCGCTCGGCGATGATGCCGCCCCTGGCCATCGCGGAGGCGATCGCGGGGCACCTGCGCGCGGGCGAGGTGACCGACGAGCCGCGCATCGCGCCCCCCGGCTTCATCAACCTCAGCCTGGCCGAGCACTTCGTCCAGGGGGAGATCGACCGCATCATCGAGCAGGGTCCTGCGTTCGCGGACGGCACACTGGGGCAGGGGAAGCGGGTGCAGGTCGAGTTCGTCTCGGCGAATCCGACCGGGCCGCTGCACGTGGGGAACGGTCGCGGAGCGGCCATCGGCGACACGCTCGCGTCGGCGCTCTCGGCCGCGGGCTACGACGTCGAGCGGGAATATTATGTGAACGACGCAGGCACGCAGACGGACGTGTTCGCGGAGACGCTCTACGCCCGCTACCAGCAGCAGCACGAGCGCGACGTTTCCATCCCCGAGGGCGGGTACCCGGGCGAGTACATGATCGACCTGGCCACCCAGCTGCGGGAGCGCGAGGGCGATCGCCTGCTCGCGGAGCCGGGCGCACCCCCGCCGCCGGAGGTGCGGGAGATGGGCATCGAGCTCATCGTCGAGCACATCCGGGGCACGCTGGCCACGTTCGGGACAACCTACGACCGCTGGTTCAGCGAGCGGTCGCTCTACGAGCCCTCCGCGAACGGCGCCGCCTCGGCCTACGACGAGGCGATCGCGATCCTCCGCGCGAACGGCCACCTCGCCGAGCGCGAAGGGGCGCTGTGGCTCACCTCCAGCGACCTGGGCGAGGACAAGGACAACGTGGTCGTGCGCTCCGACGGGCGGCCGACCTACTTCGCCAGCGACATCGCCTACCACTACGACAAGTTCCGGCGGCGCGACTTCGAGCAGGTCATCAATATCTGGGGAGCGGACCACCACGGGCACGTCTCGAGGCTTGAAGCCGGCACCGAGGCGGTCACGGGAAAGGGTGACGCCCTGCACCTCCTCCTCTACCAGCTCGTGACGCTGAAGCGGGGGGGCGAGACCGTGCGGCTCTCGAAGCGGGGCGGCGAGATCATCACGCTCGACGAGCTCATCGAGGAGGTGGGGCCGGACGCCGCGCGCTTCTTCTTCCTGCTGCGCGCGCCCAGCTCGCAGATGGACTTCGACCTCGACCTGGCGGTGAAGCAGTCGAACGAGAACCCCGTGTTCTACATCCAGTACGCGCACGCGCGGCTGGCCAGCATCCTCGACCGGGCGGCGGGCGAGGGGCACACGCCCGAGGGAGGCGACGTCGTGCTGCTTGCGGCGCCGCACGAGCTCGCGCTCGTGCGCGAGATGTTGCGGCTGGCGGAGGTCATCGAGCTGGTCGCGACGACCTACGAGCCCCAGCACCTGGCGCACTACGGCATGGAGCTGGCGACCTCGTTCCACGCCTTCAACGACGCCTTCCGGCAGCAGGGCGACCCGACCCTGAAGGTGATCACCGACGACGCCGCGCTCACGGCCGCGCGGCTGCGGCTGGTGCTGGCGGCGAAGATCGCGCTGGGGCGCGTACTCGACCTGATGGGGATGACGGCTCCGGAGCGGATGTAGCGGGCCGGGCCGGGGCTACGTCTCGCGGGGCGCGACGATGTAGCCGTTCAGGTCGCCAAGCGTCTCCCAGCGATCGGGCTCCTTCCACAGGAGCCAGGCGGACAGTGCACAGGTCAGGCCGTCGAGGGTGTCGTCGAGACGCTTCAGGCCAGCGCCCGTCGCGGTCGCGGCCGTCGACGGGGCGAGCGCGCGCTGCACCTCGGGGTGGTCGAGGACGCGCGGCCCCTCCCGTTCGAGGAGAGTTCGCAGGTGGCCCTGATAGCGCCGCATGACCTCGCGGCGGAAGGCGACGCTGCGGCCACCCTTCGGCTTGTAGGGAAGACGCTCGGACAGACCGAACAGGCGCACGTGGACCGTGTGGGGATAGATCTCGACGGCAAACCGGCCCGGCGCACCCCTCAGCAGGGGGGCAGGGTCGGTCGTGAAGCCTCGTTCCATCAACGCCCGGCCAAGGTCGATGCCGGCGGTGTAGCCCCGGCGCACGGCGGCGTGGGCGGAGTGGGCGGACGCCTTGTAGCGGCCGAAG
>DAOUID010000031.1:0-1738 GCA_034428315.1 Dehalococcoidia bacterium | reverse complement strand
CTTCAGCTAGGGAGACGAGCGTGACCGAAGCAGTCTACGAAGGGGAGTACACGGGGCCGGAGCTGGAGCTGGCGGGGCAGGGGCGGCGGCTGGCAGCGTACGTCCTGGACGTCGTTCTCTTCGTCGTCACCCTCGGGATCGGCTGGCTGATCTGGCTCCTCGTGGTGGGAGGGCGCGGCCAGAACCCGGCGAAGCAGATCCTGGGCATGCACGTGGTTCGCCCGGACGGCAACCGGGCAGGCCTGGGGTGGATGTTGCTCCGGGAGATCGTGCTCAAGTGGGGCGCATTCGTGGTGCTGGACCAGGTGTTGAGCCTCGCCGACGAGGGCATCGGCGGCGGCATCACGCTGGCCGCCCTCGTCATCGCCGCCCTCTGGTGCGTCTGGGATGCGAACCGGCAGTGCCTCTGGGACAAGGTGGTGGGGACCTACGTGGTCCGCGAGGCAGAAGGGCCCGGGCGGATGGTGGCCACAACCCCCGCTGACCGTGCGGCCGAGAACCTCGAGACGCTCGAAGACCTGCACGCGCGCGGACTCCTGACGGACGAGGAGTACGAGGAGCGAAGGGCGCGGGAGCTGGAGAACCGGTAGGCCCGACCGACGGGCGAGACGGTGGCGACGGACGAGGCCCCCTCCACAGCGGCCATTGTGCTGGCGAGCCGCGGGCAGCGGCTGGCCGGGCACACGCTCGAGGTGGTGCTCTTCGCCCTGACCCTCGGGGTCGGGTGGGCCTTCTGGTTCGCGAGCACGGGGCGGAGCGGCCAGACCCCGGCCAAGCGACTGCTGGGGATGCGCGTCGTCGATGGGGAGGGGCGTCCGGCGAGCCTGCGCCGGATGGTCGTCCGGGACGTGCTGCTCAAGGTCGTGGCGTTCGTACTGCTCGACGTGCTGCTGCTGTCGATGGAGGTGGAGGGAGGCGTCGATCTCGCGTTCGCGGGCGTGGTCGCGTGGCTCGTGGCGGCGCTCTCGTGCGCCTGGGACGGGAGCCGGCAGTGCCTCTGGGACAAGGTGACGGGGACGCGCGTCGCGGTGACCTCGCAGGCGCCGCGGGCGCGTGAGATACCGGGGCGGTAGCATCGGGGCGTGGCGGTCGAGCAGGAGGCGCTGGACGCAGTCGCGCTGAGCCGCGAGGAGTACGACCTGCTGGTCGCGCGGCTGGGGCGGGAACCGAACGAGGTCGAGCTGGGGATGTTCGGCTCGCTCTGGAGCGAGCACTGCGGCTACAAGAACAGCCGCCCCCTGCTGCGCAAGTTTCCGAGCGGCGGGGACCGTGTGCTGACGCGGGTGGGGGAGGAGAACGCGGGCGCGATCGACATCGGGGACGGCTGGGCGGTGGTGATGAAGGTCGAGTCGCACAACCACCCCTCGGCGATCGAGCCGTACGAGGGGGCGGCGACGGGGGTAGGGGGCATCGTGCGGGACATCTTCGCGATGGGGGCGTACCCGATCGCGCTGCTGGATTCGCTCCGCTTCGGGCCGCTGGACGAGGGGAACAACCGCTACCTGTTCGAGGGGGTGGTGGGCGGCATCGGGGGGTACGGGAACTGCCTCGGGATTCCCACAGTGGGAGGCGAGGTGGTGGTCGGCGGGCCGTACAACGGCAATCCGCTGGTGAACGCGATGTGCGTGGGGCTGGTGCGGGCGGACGGGATCGTGAGCGCGCGGGCGAGCGGCGAGGGGAACGCGCTGCTGCTGGTGGGGGCGGACACGGGCCGGGACGGCATCCACGGGGCGAGCGG
>DAOUID010000030.1:0-6637 GCA_034428315.1 Dehalococcoidia bacterium | reverse complement strand
ACTGGTTCAAGAATACGTACATCGGGATCGAGGTGGAGCAGTTCATCGGGATCGGGGTGATGATCCTGGTGGCGGGGGCGGTGCATGTGCTGGTGTCGCAGGCGCTGCGACTGTACGTGCGGGCGAGGCTGCAGGGGGACGACCGGGAGTTCTGGGACAAGGAGCGGGGGCGGCTGGGGCGGGCCACGCTGGCGCTGATCGCGGCCATCACGGTCATCCTCGGCTTCCCCACGCTGGGCTTCGAGTCGAGCGTCGAGAACGTGGTGAACCAGGTGGCGAGCCTGTTCGGGGCGGGGGCGCTGGTGGTGCTGGGCTTCCGCGGCGTCGACGTGCTGACGGACGTGCTCGAGCGGCGGGCGGAGGCGACGGAGAGCCGGTTCGACGACCAGCTGGTGCCACTGGTGAGTTCGGCGCTGAAAGGGGTGGTGGTGCTGATCGGGACCGTGTTCGTGCTGGGCAACCTGGGCGTGAACGTGACCTCGCTGCTGGCGGGGCTGGGGCTGGGAGGCCTGGCGGTGGCGCTGGCTGCACAGGACACGATCCGGAACCTGCTGGGGGGCGTGACGATCTTCGCGGACCGGCCCTTCCAGGTGGGGGACTGGGTGGTCATGAACGACATCGAGGGAACGGTCGAGCACGTCGGCTTCCGCTCGTCCCGGGTGCGCACCTTCTACAACTCGGTGGTGACGGTGCCGAACGCGCGCATCGTCGATACGCACGTCGACAACATGGGGCTGCGCCAGTGGCGTCGCTACAAGACGACGCTGGGCCTGGACTACCGCACGACGCCCGACCAGGTGCAGGCATTCGTGGAGGGCGTGCGGGCGCTCATCCGCGCGAATCCGGGGATGCGCAAGGACTACTACATCGTGGAGTTCCACGGGTTCGGCGCTTCCACGCTCGACGTGCTGGTGTACTGCTTCATCGATGCGCCGAACTGGAACGATGAGCTTCGAACGCGGCACGTCCTGAACCTCGACATCATGCGGCTGGCGGAGGACCTCGGCATCGAGTTCGCCTTCCCGACGCAGACGCTGCACGTTGCCTCGCAGCCCGGCCAGCCGGCGGTAGCGCCTCCGGCGCCCGCCCGGGACGAACTCGGGGAGATCGTCGAGGGGTACAGCCCGAACGGGAGCGCCGGCCAGCGCGTGGACGCGCCGATCACGGCGGGGTTCGACAACACTCCAGAGACAAGCTAGAGCGCTTGCCTTCATTGACAGCGTGGGTAGAATGCCCCGCAATCCGCCCGAGCGCGCATGGGCACGGGCGTGGCGTGGCGTTTCGGAGCGCCTAAGCCAAAACGAGTCCTGAGGAGGGACCACTTTGAAGGAAAACTATTGGGGCAAGTACTGGCGTAGGCGAGTGTCGCGAAGGCGCGTCCTGGTGGGCGGCGCGACATTGGCTGCCGGCTCAGCAGCAATCCTCGCCGGCTGTGGCGACGACGACGATGACGACGACGATGACGATGCGGCGGTTGACACTCCTGCTCCGACCACGGAGCCGGAACCCACGGCGACGCAGGCCCCGACCGAGGACCGCTCCCGCTACGGCGGGAAGTTGAACTGGACGGAGCGGGCCTACCCGACCGGTTTCGACCCGTCGATCACCATCACGTTCCCGTACGGCATGTCGCAGACCTACAGCCAGCTCATGGCGTTTTCGATCGAACACGACACGTTCTATCCAGACGCGGCTCAGAGTTGGGAGCAGGTGGACGACACGACGCTGGTGTTCAACCTGCGCGAGGGCGTGCGCTTCAACCCGGAGGCGTCCGACGGTCGCGAAGTGACGTCGGAGGACTGGTACACCAGCCTGAAGCGTTACCCTGACTCGCGCGCCAACCGAGGTTCGAACGTAAACGAGCTCTTCTTCTCGTTCATGAACGAAGACCTGGGAGCGACATTCGACACTCCCGACGACCTGACGCTGCGAATCAACCAGAACAAGCCCTTCGCCTCCAACACACGCGCGTTCGCGGCCGCCTCACTCGTGGTGGTCTCTCCGGAGCGCCTTGCGGCGGAGGAGTCGGGAGACCTGGGCCAGGTGTCGGGCATCAACGCCGGCAGTGGCCCGTACATGTTTGACGAAGTCGGGGAGACGCGGATCTCGCTGAAGCGGAACCCGAACTACTACGAGCATCCCGAGCAGGATCTTCCCGGAACGCGCTTCAACCGGGACTTCCCCTACATCGATGAGATGGAAGCGGTCATCATCACGGACGGCGCGGCGGCGCAGGCACGCTTTGTCGCAGGCGACGCCGACTACTACGGCGCGGTGAGCAAGATCGATGCCGAGCAGTGGGAAGGCCAGCCCAATGTCAACATCCTGACAGGGCCGTATATCGGTGACGGTGGGTCGATGATCCAGCTGGCGGCCGCCAAGTGGACGCCGTATCCGGAGCTCTCGAGGGCCCTCTCGATGGCGATGGACTGGGACGGCTACATCGACGTGATCCATGGTGGCGATGGCCGCCGCAGCGCGCCGGTGAGCCCGACGGCATTCCCCAACTACGCGCTCACCCAGGAGGAGATCCGCGGGTACCAGGTGTACGACCCGCAGGGCGCACGCCAGCTGTGGGAGGCGAACAACGGCCCGGAGATCTTCCCGGAGTTGGACACCACGGTTGCGGCCTGGGTGCCGGACTACAGCAACGTGCAGTTCATCGGCCAGAGCTTCGAAGACAGCCTCGGAGTGCAGGTCAATTACAACCCGCTCGAGTTGGCGACCTTCATCGGTTCCGCGAACGGGCCGACCGGGACGAAGGACTGGCACTTCTTCGTGGCAGGCAACAATGCCGGCCTGACCATGCCGGACTGGAACGCGCTGGTGGGCTACACGCCGGACGGCTACGGCGCCATCTGGGGCGGCAATTGGTACAAGGGCGTCAACATCTCCGATCCGTGGGTCAACCCCGAGAACGAGAACTACGCCGAAACCGGCGGAACCGAGGCCGGGGAGCTCGTTCGCGCCGCGCTGGAGATCACGCACCCGTACGCGCGGGAGTTGCAGGACTACGCGGACCTCCAGGCACGGACCTTCGACGAAGAAGAGCGGGCGGAGATCCTGAAGGAGATGCAGCGGCGCATCTTCACGCGCTACTGCTGCACCTTCCCATTGCCGGCGCCCAAGACGAGTTACCTCGCGGTCGGCTCACGGCTACAGAACCTGCCGCACCCGCCGGATGGCGGTGAGACGGCGGCGTTCGGCATGTGGCGAGCGCACAACGTCTGGCTGGAAAGCTAAGGCCTTTCAGCCCGGCACCACAGAGACAAAGGGCTTCCGTGGGGTTATAACTTCCCACGGAAGCCCTTCCTCACTCCACATACCCCAGGCGGTGAAACGTGCGGGCCTACATTGTCCAGCGGTTGATCCTGATTCCGGTGACCATCATTGCCGTATCGATCCTGGTGTTCGTGTTCATGCGTGTCATCCCGGGCGATGCAGCGGCCGTCCGCTGCGGCGCTTCGGGGGTAGCGGACCAGACCTGCATTGAGGGACTGCGTCGCGAGTTGGGACTGGACATCTGCGACAAGTCCACCAACCTCGGGGGCGACATCGCGTGCACGGCTGAGCAGTACTGGAAGTGGGCTTCGGAGATTTTCAAGGGTGACTTCGGACAGGAGATCGTACCGCCCAAGCCGATCGCCGATGAGATCTGGTGGAGGCTTGGCAACACGCTCCAACTGGGGATGTTGAGCATCGCGTTCAGCATGGGTATTGGGGTTCCGATCGGGGTCCTGTCGGCGATTCGCGCGGGGAAGTTAAGCGACTACGCAGCGAGGCTCTTCGCGATTCTCGCGCTGAGCATTCCCAATTTCTGGATCGGGACGCTCATCGTGGCCTTGCCGGCATTCTTCTGGCAGCAGCGGTGGGTTCCTGACTGGACCGGCTGGGCAGAACCGAGCACGCACCTTCGCATCCTCGTCATCGCGGCGCTCGTACTCGGAGTGTCGAGCGCGGGCTATCTCGCCCGCATCGCACGCTCTTCGATGTTGGAGGTAATGCGCAGTGACTACGTTCGCACGGCCCGGGCAAAGGGGTTGCGCGAGACGCTGATCATCGTGCGCCACACCTTCCGGCCTTCGATGATCACCGTCTTCACGGTTGCCGGTCTGCAGTTCAGTCTGATCCTGGGAGGTTCGGTCATCATTGAGGCGCTGTTCAATATTCCCGGGCTGGGCTGGTGGATCGTGAACAACGTGGGCGACCGCGACTTCCAGGTCATCCAGGCGACGGCGCTCATCTTCGCGACTTGGTTCGTGATCATCCGGCTCCTGGTGGACGTCGGATACACGTACATCGATCCGCGGATTCGGTACTAGGACGAGGGTAGACGTGACATCAGCACCTACCGTTCAGGACGACCTGGGCCTCGGGGGCGGCACGGACCGGAGGATGCCCCTCTTTGAGGCGTGGAGATTCGCCAAGCGCTTCGTGCGCCTCCAACCGGGCGGGGCAATCGCCATCGTGGTCATCGTAATAGTGGGGCTGGCTGCCGCGTTCGCGCCCTACGTGAACACTGCGGGCGAGGGTGAGCGTGGAATCCGCAGCGTGTGGCGCGACGAGGGGCGGGAGATCTCAGGCGTCAACTTTGTACTGCAGCCACCGGGGCCGGATTGGTGGCTGGGGACCAACCGCACGGGCCAAGATCTGTGGTCCCGCGTGGTGTATGGAGCGCGTCCGGCGCTCATGATCGGCATCGGGGCGGTAGGTGTGGCAATCGTGGTAGCGACATCGCTGTCGCTGGCGATGGGGTTCTTGAAGGGGGCGGTCGACGCCCTCCTCTTAAGGGTCATCGAGGTCATCATCGCAGTACCGGGAATCCTCTGGCTCATCCTCTTTACAACCGCCCTTGATCGCAGCATTCCCGTGCTGATTTTCGCGATCGCCTTCACGTTCTCGCCGCTGACGACGCTGGTCCTGCGCGGGAACGTGATCCAGGAGTCGGCCTCGACCTACGCGGAATCGGCGCGGGCGGTAGGCGCCTCGAGTGTGCGGATCATGTTCCGGCACATCCTGCCGAACCTGCTCCCCCTCGCAATCGTGAACGCGAGCATCATCATCCCGGCGGCGATCCTGGCGGAGGCGGGTCTCTCCTTCCTCGGGCTCGGGCTGGATCCGTTGATCCCGTCCTGGGGAGCCGACATCGGCCCGAACGCACGGGCGTACTTCCAGACCGCGTGGTGGCTGCCGGTGTTCCCAGGGCTGGCACTCTCGCTGACGGTGCTGGCCTTCAACTTCCTGGGCGACTCGCTGCGGGACGTGCTGGATCCGCGCCTGCGGGGCAGCGGCCTCGTCTAGAGACCGGCCCGCACAGGAGCAACGACTGCGAACGCCGCCCTCCGGGGCGGCGTTCTTGTCTCTTGACAGGGGCTGGAGCGATGCCGCAGTGTCGCGCGACGTCCGGCGTGGCGGTGCGAGATGACGACGGCTGCCCCTGCACAAGAGGACGCAGAGCTTGGCCTTGCAGCGGAGCGGAGAGCCCTTCCGGGGAGGGCCTTGCACGCGGCCGCGCGCTTCGCGCGGCTGCAACCCGGAGGGACGTTCGGGAGCATCTTCATCCTGCTGGTGGTCGTGTCGGCGATCTTCGCGCCCCACCTGAAGACGATCGGGGAGGGTGAACGCGACGTCCGGCGCATCGCTCTCGCGGAAGGCAGGCAACTGGACTCGACCGGCTACCTGCAGCCGCCCAACTCGGACTGGTGGCTCGGCACGAACAGCGCCGGGCAGGACATGTGGTCGCGGGTGATCTACGGGGCGCGGCCCGCCCTGCTGATCGGCGTCGGCTCGGTGGGCATCGCGATGACAATCGCGGTGGTTCTCTCGTTGGCGATGGGGTTCATGAAAGGGTTCGTGGACGCCTTTCTGCTGCGGGTCATCGAGACCGGCATCGCCGTGCCGGGACTCCTGTGGCTGCTCCTGTTCACAACGGCGATCGATCGCAGCCTGCCGGTCATCATGGTCGCGGTTGCGCTGGCATTCGCGCCGCTGACAACGCTGGTGCTGCGCGGCAACGTGCTGCAGGAAGCGGGAACGCAGTACGTGGAGGCGGCGCGGGTCATCGGGGCGTCGAACATCCGGATCATGGCCCGGCACATCCTGCCCAACCTGCTGCCGCTCGCGATCGTGAACGCGAGCATTATCGTCCCGGCGGCGATCATGACGGAGGCGGGACTCGCCTTTCTCGGTTTCGGGCTGCCGCCGCCTTCCCCCTCCTGGGGGGTCGATATCGGGCCAAGCGCGCGAGCCTATTTCTATACGGCGTGGTGGTTGCCAGTGTTTCCCGGGGTCGCGCTCTCGCTCACGGTGCTGGCGTTCAACTTCCTGGGCGACTCGCTGCGGGACGTGCTCGACCCGAGGATGCGGGGCAGCGGGCTGGTGTAGCGCGCCGCTACTGCCGAGCGGGGGCGGCGCGCTCGTTGGTGGCCGGGTCGACCTCGAAGGGGCTGTCGAGCCCGAGCTCCTCGCCCATCTCGCGAACAGCGGGGAGGACCTCCTCGCCCATGAGGCGAAGGCTGCGCATGGAGTCCTCGTGCGACATTGAGCCGTCACCGTCCCAGAGGAAGATGCTGCCGGGGCGCAGGTACTCAAGCACGTTGCGAATCTTGGGGAGGACGGTTTTGGGCGTGCCCGTGAT
>DAOUID010000029.1:0-2839 GCA_034428315.1 Dehalococcoidia bacterium | reverse complement strand
TCGAACAACGGCTACACCGTGGACAACCTCGGCATCAAGCAGCCGATCGCGACGATCATCGAGAAGGCGCTGGAGGTGGAGGCGGACGCGATCGGGCTGAGCGGCTTGCTCGTGAAGAGCACGGTTGTGATGCGCGAGGACCTGGAGGAGCTGAACTCGCGGGGGCTCTCGCGCTTCCCGGTACTGCTGGGGGGCGCGGCGCTCAACCGGCGCTACGTCGAGCACGACCTGCGCGCGATCTACGAGGGGGACGTCTACTACTGCCAGGACGCGTTCGAGGGGCTGGACACGCTGGGGCGGGTGGTGGCGGGGGAGGGGCCGCAACCGGCACGGACGGCCCCCGCGGCGGCGCCGGTCGAGGCAGACGCGGGCGTGCGCGACGCGTACTCGCGGTCCGAGGTGGCGCGGGACGCGCCCGTACCGCAGCCGCCCTTCTGGGGCAGCCGGGTGGTGCGGGGCGTCCCCCTGCGAGACGTGTTCCCGTACGTGAACGAGGTAGCGCTCTTCCGGGGGCAGTGGGGGTACCAGCGGGGGGATCGGTCGGAGGCGGAGTACGAGGCCTTTCTGGCGGAGGAGGTGCAGCCGGTGTTCCGGGGCTGGCAGGAGCGCGCGATCGGGGAGGGGCTGCTGACGCCGCAGGTGGTATACGGCTACTACAAGTGCCGGGCGGAGGGGAACGACCTGCTCGTGTGGCCGGAGGTCGAGGGGGAGGCGCCGGCGGGGGAGCCGGTGCGCTTCCAGTTCCCGCGGCAGCCGGAGGGGCGGCGGCTCTGCATCGCCGACTTCTTCAAGGACGGGGAGAGCGGGGAGTACGACACGGTCGCGTTCACCCTGGTAACGGTGGGGTCGCGGGCGACGGAGCTCGCGCAGGAACTGTTCGAGTCGGACGAGTACCGGGACTACCTGCACTTCCACGGGTTCGGGGTTGAGAGCGCGGAGGCGCTGGCGGAGTTCTGGCACAAGCGCGTGCGTGAGGAGCTGGGCATCGCCGGGCAGGATGCGACGGAGGTGCGGGAGCTGTTCCGGCAGGGGTACCAGGGGTCGCGCTACTCGTTCGGGTACCCGGCCTGTCCGGACCTGGAGCAACAGGTCGGGATCGCGGAGCTGCTGCGGCCGGAGCGGATCGGGGTGGAGCTGGGGGAGACGTTTCAGTGGCACCCGGAGCAATCGACGAGCGCGATCGTGGTGCACCACCCGGAGGCGCGCTACTTCACGGTGTAGCTAGCCTTCCGGATCCTCCTCTTCGGAGGCGAAGACTTCGGTGCCGGGGATGGGGGTTCCGGGCCAGCGCAGGAAGTCGGCGTAGGCCCAGCCCTGCTCGCCGTCCTCGGTGAGCACGTAGGCCCAGACACAGTTCCCGTAGAGATCGTCCTCGACGCAGGGGCCCGCGACGACGTAGCCATCGGACGGGTGGGCGACCAGCTCGACGACGCGCTCGGGGGGCAGGCAGATGACAATCTCGGACTCGGTGGTGGCCTCGGCGCGGACGTTCAGGCAGGAGTCGACGACGACCTCGGCGGTGAGGGAGTCGTCGAAGGGGGGAGTCTGCACGGCGGGGAGGAGTGCGGGGGTGACTGCGAACGCAGCCGTCAACGCGGGAGGCTCGTAGATGCGCGCCTCGGCGCTCGTATCGCCCCAGGAACTGAGGAAGGCGACCTCCGCGAACTCCGCCGAGGCGAGAATCTGGCCGCTGAGGTCGGCGACGGTCTGCATGTCGTGGAGGAAGCGGGCCGGGTCGTCGGGAGCGGGCAGCAGGATGCCCTCGGGGAGGGAAGACGGCTGGGGAAGGAGCCACTGTCCGTCGAGGCCGACAAGCTGGAGGCCGAGGACGGTTTCGAGCACGAGCGCGGACCCGTCGGCGAGCCAGACACCGGGGTCATCGCCGAGTCGATGGGGGAAGGCGACGCCGGGAACGCGGAGTTGCTCCTCGCCCGTGGAGGCATCGAAGACGGAGACCTCGGAGAGAGCGGGGAAACGGGTGTCGGGGGGAGCGAGGGGGTCGCAGCAGTCGAGGTTCCGCGTGGTGGCCGCGATCCAGCGGCCGTCGTGGGAGAGATGGATGCCACTTGCGATCAAGTCCGGGTCTCCGGCGCACGGGATGGACACATCCGACACGACGGACGCCGCCCAGTCGTAGCGCAGCACCCGACACGTCTGGACGCCGTCGGCGCTCTCCCCAAAGGGTTCGGAAACGAGGGCGAACCCATCCTCGACACGGGAAGCGCTGACGGGCGAGGGGAGCACGATCAGCGGCACCTGGGGGGCGCCGACGCCGAGAAGCCATATCTGGCCCGGCACCTCGGGGTCGCGAATGAGGAGGGCGTCCTCGTCGAGCGCGGCCAGCTCGACTTCGAAACCGGGGGTGACGGCGAACGAACCGATCTGTTCCATCGAGGAATCGACGAGTACGTGCGTGGGCTCACCGGCGGTCTCTCCACCAGGGCGCTCGAAAACAACCTTGCCGTCGCCCCAGGCGATGCGACGGAGCGCCGCGGGGTCCCAGGAGAAGGTGCGGCCCTCGACGCAGTCGTGGAGGGCGCCCTCGACGGCGACGTAGCGGTTGCCGGGGGAGGGTTCGGGGGGAAGGCCGCCGACGCTTTGCCAGCCCTCGACCGCGCCGGTCTCAACATCGAGGAAAAAGAGGCCGGTGTCTTCCGCGATGAGGTTGCCGGGAGCGTAGTCGAGGCGGATGAAGGCGTCCCCGGTGGCGACTTCGCGGATGCCGAGGGCGTTGGGGGTGGCCTCGGGGGCGGGTTCGGGCTCAGGAGTGGGGGTCGGCTCGGGTTCGGGGGCAGGGGTTGGAGTTGGGGCGGGCGTCGCCTGCGGGGCGGGCGTGGGG
>DAOUID010000028.1:0-5590 GCA_034428315.1 Dehalococcoidia bacterium | reverse complement strand
GGCTACGAGAACCGCGTCACGCCCGACCACACCTTCGAGCAGGACCGGAAGGAGTTCGCGGAGCTTCCCTCCGGAGCAGCGACGACGGTGTTCTACGAGCTCCAACTGCACGAGGGCGTGAGCCCATCGGCCGTGCTCGGGAGCGTGGAGGTTCGCTGGGTGGATCCCAGGAGCGGCGAATCACGCAGCCAGAGCACCCGGCTCACGCAAGCCACGGACGCGGGCTTCGCCGCCGCCGACCGCTACCTCCGGCTGGGCGCCATCGTGGGGCTCGCCGCAGACCGCTACAGCGCGCTCTCGCCCCAGGTCGAGAACGCCGAGGTCGACTACGGCGGCATCCTCGACGACCTGGAGACGCTCCGGGGCCAGCTCGACGCCCTGCGGGGAAGCCTCGGCTCCACCCAGGCCTACGAGGACATGAGCCTCGTCCTGAAGCACCTGACGCGCCGCGCCGCCGAACTGGCGCCGCCGGACTCGGGGTACAGCCGATGACCCCTCCCGCCACCTGACCCGCGCGCCCCCGGGCGCGCCACCACCACCCCGGCACCCACCCCCAGGAGGTCTCCCATGCGACCACCCAGGCTCCCGCTACCCCGGTTGATGTCCCGGATCCTCGCCGCGATCGTCGCGATGGCGCTCCTGGCGGTCGTGTTCGTCGCCTGCGGCGGGGACGAAGGGGACGAGGATGCGACTGCCGTGGCAACCCCCATAGCGACACGCGTCGCGACCACCTCCCCACCGCCGCCCACGGCGACGGAGGCTCCCGACGCCGTGGTGACGGCTGCGCCCACCCAGCCGCCCGCGGCGACCCCAGAGCCCACCACCGCCGCGCCTGAGCCAACCGCCGCGCCTGAGCCAACCGCCGCGCCTGAGCCGACCGCCGCGCCCGAGCCGACCGCCGCGCCCGAGCCAACCGCCGCGCCTGAGCCGACCGCCGCGCCCGAGCCAGCCGCCGCGCCGGCCGCCACCGAGGCGGCCGCTGAGGAGGCGCCCGCGGCACGGGGCGGCGAGCCCGCTCGCGAACCCTCCGAGCCTGATGTCATGGCCGAGGAAGACGGGGAAGCGGCGGACGACATGGCCGCCGACACCGGCGGCGACGCCATGGACGCGGACATGAGTGACGAGATGTCCGATGACGGCTACGACGCCGGCATGGAGGAGCCAGCGTCGGTCGAGCGAGCCTCGGAGTCCCGCGAGTACATCGAGCCAACCCTCTCCGCCGGGGAGGTGGACGACAACGACCGGTGGGACGAGTACCTCCAGTACCGCGACCAGTACCAGGGGCCCGAGGTGCACGACGTCGACATCTCGGAGCGGTACGTCATCACGGTCAGCGACACGGCGGGGCATCCCGTGCCCAACGCCGAGGTCCGGGTCTCGGCGGGCGAGGCCGTCCTCTTCGAGGGGCGCACCTACGCGAACGGCCAGACGCTCTTCTTCCCGCGGGCCTTCGCCGCCAGCGAAGGGGCCGAGTCCTTCATCCTCAGCGTGACGAAGGGCGAGGCAAGCCGGGAGCTCGCGTTCACGCGGGGCGAAGCGGCGGCCTGGGACGTCGTGCTCGACCTCGAGCAGGCCGCGGTGGAGGGCGTGCCCCTGGACGTGCTCTTCCTGCTCGACTCGACCGGCAGCATGGCCGACGAGATCGGGCAGATCAAGGCGACGCTGCTCTCCATCGCCACGCGCATCAGCGACCTGCCCTCGCAGCCCGACCTGCGCATGGGGATGGTCGCCTACCGGGACCGCGGCGACGAGTTCGTGACCCGCCTCTACGACTTCGAAGCGGCGCCGGCGCGGTTCCTCGAGACCATCCGGGGCGTGGTCGCGGACGGCGGCGCCGACTACCCGGAGTCGCTCAACGAGGCGTTCCACGTGGCCGTCCACGAGCCGCAGTGGCGGCGCGGCGACGCGATCCGGCTGATGTTCCTGATCGCGGACGCGCCGCCCCACCTCGACTACCAGGACGACTACAGCTACGCCGACGTCATGGTCGAGGCCCACCGGCGGGGCATCAAGACCTTCTCCATCGCTTCCAGCGGCCTGGACGCGCAGGGCGAGTACGTCTTCCGGCAGATCGCCCAGCACACCATGGGCCGCTTCCTCTTCATCGTCTACGGCCCGGGAGGGACGACCTCCCACAGCGTCAGCGACTACACGGTTGAGCGGCTCGACGACCTCGTCGTGTCGCTCGTCGAGGACGAGCTCGCCTTCCTCGAGCGGTAGCCGCTCGACGAATCCCGCCGTCCACCCAGGCTCGCAGCCGAAGGAGGCTCACATGCGATTCACGAGACGGACGTACCGGTTCCTGGCCACGAGCGCGGCGATCGCGCTCCTGACCCTGGCGGCAGCCGCCTGCGCGGACGCCGGCGACGACGATGACGGTGCCTACGCACCGCCGGCCGCGACACAGGCGGCCGACCGCTCCCGCGTCGTAGAAGAGGCGGAGGCCACGGCGGCGCCCGCCTACGAGGCAGCAGCCACGGCCGCTGCCGCCGAGCACGGGGGGGCTGCCGACAGCGCCTCCAGCGGCGCCCAGCGGGTGCGGAGCAGCTCCCAGGCTGCCTCCGCGTCCGAGAGCGCCCCGCCACCGGAGCGGCCGGCGCCCCCGGACACGACGTTCCGGAACTACGGGCGCACGCCGTTCGTGAAAGCCTCCACGGACGCCGTCTCCACCTTCAGCCTGGATACGGATCGCACGTCCTACTTCCTCGCCCTCACCTGGGCCCAGAACGGGTACACCGTCGAGCCCGACTCGGTGCGCGCGGAGGAGTGGGTGAACGCCTTCGACTACGGCTACGACCTGCCCGACCGCGATGACAGCTTCGCCATCACGACGGACGTGGTCGGCCACCCCCTCGGCGGCGGGCGGCACCTCGCCCGCATCGCCTTCCAGGCCCCGAACTTGCGCGACGACGTCCCCCTGAACGTGACGCTCGTGCTGGACGCCTCCGGTTCGATGGCGGACGGCAACCGCGTCGCCATCGCGCGGGAGGCGGCGGAGGCGATCCGCCAGAGCCTCGGCGACGACGACCGCATCGCCGTCGTGCACTTCACGACCAACGTCATCCACGACTACACCGTCCGCCACAGCCGCCCCGACGACCGCGACGTGGCGCGTTCGATCGAGCGGCTCGCGCCGCACAACTCGACGAACGTGCAGGCCGGCCTCGACCTCGGCGTGCGGCTCGCCGACGACGCCCGGCGCGACCGGCCCGACGCCTACAACTACATCATCCTGATGTCGGACGGCGTCGCGAACGTGGACGCGACCAACCCCTTCGCCATCCTCGACTCGTCGCCCGACGGGGACAGCCGCAACCCCCTGCGGCTCATCACCATCGGCGTCGGCATCAACAACTACAACGACTACCTGCTGGAGCAGCTCGCCCAGCATGGGAACGGCTGGTACCGCTACCTCGACGACACGAGGCAAGCGCGAGAGACGTTCAGCCGGGAGAGCTGGCTGGCCCTCTCCACGCCCTTCGCCGACCAGGCGCGAGCGCAGGTGACCTGGGATCCGGCGCTGGTCAGCTCCTGGCGCATCGTCGGCTACGAGAACCGCATCACGCCGGACCATACGTTCGAGCAGAACCGCAAGGAGTTCGCCGAGCTGCCCTCGGGCGCGGCCACGACCGTCTTCTACGAGCTGGTCCTGCACCGCGAGGCGGGCGGGCGGGCGGGCGCCCTGGGCGACGTCGAGGTGCGCTGGGTGGACCCGTCCTCGGGCGACACCTACCGCCAGCAGTCGCGGGTGGCGGGCGATACGAACGCGCCCTTCGACGCGGGCGACCGGCACCTGCGTTTCGGCGCCATCGTGGCGCTGGCCGCGGACCGCTACAGCGTCCTCTCGGTGGCGCACGAGTCGACGAAGATCGACATCGACGGCCTGACCGCCGACATGACGGCGCTGCAGGCGGAGCTGGACTCGCTCTACGAGCGGATGGGCGCCCTGCAGTCGTACCAGGACTTCAGCTTCCTGCTGGAGCGGATGACGGCCCGTGTGTTGGAGTTCGGGCCTGGTTCTTCAGGCTACAGCCAGTGACGGCGCCCCTCGCCCGGCACCGGCTGTAACAGCGCGAATCCGGCCGCGGCGGCCAACACCCCACCACCCGCCGCGGCCGGCTCGCGCATCCGTCTGGGCCTCGAAGCGCACCCGATCCACGGACGAGCACCGGGTCTCCCCCGGAGCGGGGCGAACCTAGCGAGTCAACAGGGGGATCAGCTCCGAGAGGGAACGCACTTCGAGGTCGGGCTCGGGGTCGCTCTCCCCGGGCCGGGCGCCGTTCCGGTTGAGCCAGACTGACCGGACGCCGGCGGCGTTGGCCCCGGCTACATCGGCCCCGAGAAGGTCACCCACGTGGCAGGCCACGGCCGCTTCCGCCCCGAGCCCCTCGAGGGCCAGCTCGAACACCGCCGGGTCGGGCTTGCCGACGCCGACCTCGCCGGAGATGACGACCGCGCCGAACCACTCCTCGATCCCCAGCGTCCGCAGCTTGTCCCGCTGATCGTCGGCGGCGCCGTTGGTGATGATCGCAAGGGGAATGCCTGCCTCGCCGGCCGCCGCCAGCAGCGCGGAGACGTCGTCGTAGAGGCGATAGCCCGCGCGACTGCCCTGGTGGTGGGTCTCGGCCGCGCGGAGGGCAAGGGTCTCGTCCTCCAGCCCGCAGGCCCGAAGCGTCCGCCGCCAGACCTCGAGCCTGACGGCAGCGCCGTCAAGCTCCCCGAGCATCCACCGCTCCTCGATGCGGGGCCAGTAGTCGTCCCAGGCGTTTCTATTCGCGTCGAGCAGGCGGGCCTCACCGAGCCCCGGGTGAGCCGCGGCGATTTCCCGGCACGTCTGCACGAGCGCATCCGCGTACCAGTCGTCGGCAAGCAGCGTCCCGTCGAGGTCGAGGAGCAGGGCCCGAAGCGGGCGCTTGTCGGGATCGGCTACCGCCCTCCCCATTGGCCTCCCCTTCTGCTCCGAGCACGCAGGCCCAGCCCGGCCAGGGCGACGGCAACGGCCGCCCCCACCCAGGCACCCGGCCCGAGGATGCTGGAAAACGCCGGCGACAGGCCACTCCCCGTCTCGCCGGGGCGGGGATCGCCCACCTCGGTAAGCGTGTAGGCGATGCGCGCGTAGTAGAGGGTTGTGAACCCCTCGAAGCCGGAATCGGTGCCCACGATGAGCCAGACCCGGCCCTCGCAGTCGGTCGTGACCGTGAGGGGCTGTTCCGCGTTCGTGAGGGTCTTGATGGCGTAGGCGTCGCGGGTGGCGTCGGGGTGGGTGATGTCGCCCAGGACGACCATCGCCTCGCCGCCCCTCGACTGGTTGCCCTTGTCGATGTTGAGCCTGAGGTGGCCGCTGTCGTCCTCCGAGGCCACGGGCTCCAGCGGCGAGGCTCCGGCCTTCACATAGACGCTCTCTCCCGGCGAACCGCCGATCCCGACGAGCCCCGGGGGAATGCTGGTCGCGAGGTCGATGGAGACCGAGACCGCGTACTCGGTGTTGGGCCTGAGCCCGCCAACCTGCCGCTTCAGGAACATGAACAGGTCGTCGCTGCGGTTGTGGCCCTGGACGTAGATGCCCGACCCGTCCAGGCCCTCGGGGAGG
>DAOUID010000027.1:0-4217 GCA_034428315.1 Dehalococcoidia bacterium | reverse complement strand
TGCGAAGCCGCCGACTACGACCGCGAGAAGGTGGTGGCGTTCTTCCGGGAGCTGGAGTTCCGCAGCCTGATCGACCGGCTGCCCGCTTCGGCGGGGGACGAGGGGGAGGAGCCGCCCGCCCCGGAAGCGGAGCCGGGCGAGTACGCGAACGTGACGGACGCAGCGGGGCTGGCGGCGCTCGCGCAGGCGCTGAGCGACGCCGGCGGGTTCGCCCTGGGGGCGCTCTCGACGACCGGCGACACGGCCCATCCGCTCCTTCTGGGCCTGGCCTTCGCGACGGAGCGGGGACGCGCGTGGTACGTGCCCATCGGGCACGCACCGCGCCTCGACAGCCCGAGCGAGCAGCTCACGCTGGACGCGATCCGCGAGGCGCTGGGGCCCCTGCTAGCGGACGCCTCGCTGCCGAAGGCGGCGTACGGGGCGAAGCACCTGCTGCACCAGCTCGGGGGGGCGGGGATGCCCCTGCGGGGAGTCACCCGCGAAGCGAGCCTGATGGCGTTTCTGCTCGGGGAGACCTCGCAGGCGCTCGAGAACCTCGTGAACGAGCGGCTGGGCGTGGAATTGCGGCCGGTCACGGCGCTGACGGGCACGGGCCGCAAGGCGACGCCGCTGGCACAGGTCGATCCGGAGTCGGCGGGGGAGCTGGCCTGCCAGCAGGTCGACCTGCTGCTGCAGGTCCTGCCGGGGCTGGAGGCGCAGCTTCGCGAGCGGGGCCAGTGGGGGCTGTACGAGGAGATGGAGCTGCCGTTGATGCCCGTGCTGGCGGAGATGGAGGCGGCGGGCGTGGGGATCGACATCGGCGTGCTGCGGGACATCTCGGACTCGCTCATCGGCGACATCGAGGCGGCGGAGAAGGCGGTCCACGATCATGTCGGGCGCGAGTTCAACATCGGCAGCCCGCAGCAGCTGAGCGATGTCCTCTTCCGGGAGCTGGGGCTGCCGCCCACGCGGCGCACGAAGCAGGGCTACAGCACCGATCAGCGGGCGCTGGAGGGGCTGCGCGAGGCGCACCCGATCATCGACACGATCTTCGAGTACCGGCAGCTGACGAAGCTGAAGTCGACGTACCTCGACGCGCTGCCGGGGGCGGTGTCGCCGGAGGACGGGCGTATCCATACCGACTTCCAGCAGACGGTGGCGGCGACGGGGCGGCTGAGCAGCACCAATCCGAACCTGCAGAACATCCCCGTGCGCACGGAGATGGGGCGGGACATCCGGCGCGCGTTCGTGCCGGAGGGGTACGACGACGCCGTCTACGTGGCAGCGGACTACTCGCAGATCGAGCTGCGGGTGCTCGCCCACATCACGGAGGACACGGGGCTGATCGACGCGTTCCTCGCGGACGCCGACATCCACCAGGCGACGGCGGCGAGCGTGTACGGGGTGGAGGCGGCGGAGGTGACCCGGCAGATGCGGGACACGGCGAAGATGGTGAACTTCGGCATCGCCTACGGGATGGGGTCGTTCGGGCTGAGCGACCGCACGGGGATGACGCGGGAGGAGGCGGAGGCGTTCATCGACAGCTACTACGCGAACTTCCCGGGCATCAAGGCGTGGCAGGAGCACGTGCTCTCGACGACGAAGAAGCAGGGGTACGCGGAGACACTCTACGGGCGGCGGCGGTACCTTCCGGCCATCCACAGCACGAACTTCCAGGTGCGAAGCGCGGCCGAGCGCGAGGCAATCAACATGCCCATCCAGGGGACGGCGGCGGACATCATCAAGGTGGCGATGATCCGGATCGCGGAGGCAGGGCGGGAGCGGGAGCTACGCAGCCGCATGATCCTGCAGGTCCACGACGAGCTGATCTTCGAGGGGCCGTCGGACGAGGCGGAGGAGGTGGCGGGGCTGCTGGCGGAGGTGATGCCGGCCAGCATCGAGCTGAAGGTGCCGCTCAAGGTGGACCTGAAACGCGGGCGGACCTGGGCGGAGCTATAGGGGCCTCCGTTTTGCGATTTGAAGGTAGTACTTTCAAATTGCACGACCTCCCCGAGCCCCCCAAGGCCAGCTAGCCGCCCCCTATCGCGGGGACGATGGTGACCTCGTCGTTGGGGGCGATGGGCTCGGTCAGGCCGTAGCGGAAGGCGTGGCCGTTGAGGGCGATGGAGAGCTCGGGGCGTACCCGGCCCTCGTCGACGGCGCGCTCGTAGAAGCCGGGGCAGCGCACGTCGACGGCGCGGAGTATCTCGCCGAGCGTGGCGCCCGCGACCTCGAGGGTCGCGGCGCCAGCGCAGAGCGAGCGCAGGGGCGACGGTATGAGAACCGTCGCCACGGGGCTACTGCAGGTTGTGGAGCTCCTCCACCACGCGGCGCGGGGAGATGGGCAGCTCCGTGAAGCGATGCCCGGTGGCATCGTGGACGGCGTTGGCGATGGCCGCCAGGGGCGGCACGATCGGCACCTCGCCAACCCCGCGGACGCCGAAGGGGTGCCCGGGGTTGGGAACCTCGACGATGATCGTGTCGATCATCGGGAGGTCGAGGCTGGTGGGCATGCGGTAGTCGAGGAAGGACGCATTCTCCATGCGGCCGTCCTCACCGTAGTAGTACTCCTCGTTGAGCGCCCAGCCGATGCCCTGGACGACGCCGCCCTGCATCTGGCCCTCGACGTAGGCGGGGTGCACGGCCGTGCCGACGTCCTGGGCGATCGTGTAGCGGAGGATGTCGACCTTGCCGGTGTCGGGGTCGACCTCGACATCGACAACATGGACGCCGAAGGCGGCGCCGGGGCTGCGGGCAACAACGCTGCCGCGACCCTGGAGCGGGCCCCCGGTCTCCATCTGCTTCCCCGCCAGCTCGGCGAAGGTCATCGACTTCTCGCTGTCGGAGGTGTGCCGGATGGCGCCGTCGGCGTACTCCACGTCCTCGGCCTCGCACTCCCAGAGCTGGGCCGCGCGGGCGACCATCTGCTGCTGGATATCGAGACCGGCCTCGTACACGGCCTGGCCGCTGGCGTAGGCGGTGCGCGAGCCGCCGGTCACGTCGTTGTGGCCGACGGAGTCGGTGTCGACGACGGTGGGGCGGACGCTGTCGTACTCAATGCCGAGGGTCTCGGCGAGCTGCATGGCGAGGGAGGCGCGGGTACCTCCGATGTCGGTCGAGCCCTCGATGAGGTTGACCGTGCCGTCCGGGTTGACGGAGGCGACGACGGAGGACTGCATACCGGCGTTGAACCAGAAGCCGCCGGCAACGCCGCGACCACGGTTCGGCCCTTCGATCGGGGAGTTGTAGTGGTCGGAGGCCTGGGCGGCCTGGACCGTCTCCTCCTGCCCGATGCGGGGGTGGGCGACGCCGGTAATCATGCGGGTGCCCTCGCGGGCGCTGTTTTTCAGGCGGAACTGCAGGGGGTCGACCCCGGTCTCTCGGGCGAGCTCGTCGACGAGCTGCTCGACGCAGAAGGAGGCGTTGGGCGCGCCGGGGGCGCGGTAGGCGGCCACCTTCGGCTTGTTCACGACGACGTCGTAGGCGTCGACCTTGAAGTTCTCCACCTCGTAGGGGGAGAGCATGCACATGGCGCCGGCCATAACGGGCGAGCCGGGGAAGGCGCCCGCCTCGAAGGCGAGGCTGACCTCGGCGGCGGTGATCTTGCCGTCCTTGACGGCGAGCTTGCCCTTCATGTGGCCGCCGCTGGTGGGGCCGGTGGCCTGGAAGACATCGGTGCGGTCCATGGTGAGCTGGACGGGGCGCCCGCACTTGCGGGAGAGCAGCGCCGCGACCGGCTCCAGGTAGACGCCGATCTTCCCGCCGAAGCCGCCGCCGATCTCCATGGGGATGACGCGGATGCGGGAAACGGGGAGCTGGAGCAGCTCGGCGAGCGCGCCACGGACGGCGAACGCCCCCTGCGTGCTCGTCCAGACGGTCAGGGTGCCGTCGGAGTTCCAGTTGGCGGTGCCGTTGTGGGGCTCGATATAGCCCTGGTGGACCATCTTCGTGTCGAACTCGCGCTCGACGACGACGTCGGCCTCGGCGTACGCCGCCTCCACGTCGCCGCCCTCGAAGCGGTTGTGGGCGGCGACGTTGCTGGCGTTGTCGGACTCCTCGCCGTCGGGATTCCTGGTGTGGCGGCTCTCGTCGAGTAGGGGAGCGTCGTCGCGCATGGCGTCCTGCACGTTGAGGACGGGCGGGAGCACCTCGTACTCGACCTTGATGGCCTCGATGGCGGTGAGCGCATCGTGCACGTTGGTCGCGGCGACGCCGGCGACGGCGTGGCCGCGGTAGAG
>DAOUID010000026.1:0-6795 GCA_034428315.1 Dehalococcoidia bacterium | reverse complement strand
ATCAAGCAGTGGGAGCTCTTCGTGGTGCCGTACAACGCGAGCACGACGCCGGAGATCTACAACATGACGATGATGAACCCGGACGCCTTCGCGGGCGTGTCGTGGAGCTTCGGGACGGACCAGCCGGACGCAAGCCTGGTGGCCAACGCCCAGAAGCTGATCGATCTGACGGCGGCGCAGGCGCAGGAAGTCGATCCCGATGTCCGGCTCCAATTGATGCGGGAGATGCAGCTCTTCGCGCTGGAGGAGCTGGTCCCGGGGATCAACCTGCCGGTGCCGGGCCACAGCTGGGTCGTGTACAACGCCCGGCTCGGGAACTTCCCGGAGAACGATGTGCTCCTCGGGGGGTTGCTGAACCGGACGCACGACATGTGGGTCAAGAGCTAGGAATCCACGCCGGGGGGCGGGGTGAGCGGCTACGCTCACCCCGCCTTCGTGGAGTCTGCCGAGCATGCAGGCCTATATCGCTCGCCGGTTGATAGCCGTCCCGTTCATGTTGTTCGGGATGTCCTTGCTGCTGTTCTGGCTGCTCTTCCTGCGGCCCGGAAACGCGGCGCTGACCGGCTTCGGGCTTGTCTCGCCCGACCAGAACCAGCAGGCCATTGCGAGCCTGGAGGAGGAGTTCGGGCTCGACCGGCCTTTCTTCGTGCAGTACGGGGACTGGGCCTGGAACGCACTCCAGGGTGACTTCGGGATCTCCCTGAAGAACCGCCGGCCGGTGACGCCGGAGATCAGGTCGCGCCTGCCCGTCACGGCCGAGCTGGGGCTGCTGACGGTGCTCCTGACAGCGATGATCGGGATTCCCGTGGGGATCATCTCCGCCATCAGACCGGGGACGTTTCTCGACGGGTTCTTACGGATCGTGACGATCTCGGGGATCTCCGTGCCCAATTTCTGGGTAGCGACGCTGGTGATCACCTTACCCGCGATCTGGTGGGCCTGGACTCCGCTGTGGGAGTACGTGCGGTTCGAGGACGACCCCCTCAACAACCTCAAGATCATCATCTGGCCGGCGGTCACGCTGGCGATCGCGACGGCCGCGTACGTGGCCCGCATCGTGCGGTCATCGATGCTGGAGACGCTCTACTCGGACTTCGTGCGGACGGCGCGGGCCAAGGGGCTGCGCGAGCGGGCCGTCGTGCTGCGGCACGTGTTCCGGAGCTCGATGATCGCGGTGATCACGGTGATCGGCATCCAGCTGGGGGCGGTCCTCGGGGGATCGGTGATCGCGGAGCAGATCTTCGGGATACCGGGGCTCGGGCTGCTCGTGTTCGAAGCCGTGGTCTCCATCGACTACACGGTAGCGCTGGCGGCGATCATGGTGTTCGCCTTCATGTTCACCCTCGTCAATCTGGCGGTGGACGTCATCTACACCCTGGTCGATCCAAGGATCCGATACTGATGACCGGGACGAGCGAAGCAACCGCGGCCCTGAGCCAGCAGGCCATACGCCCGCCGGAGCGGCGCTTTGCGGGCGTGCTGCGCTTCGTGCGGCAACAGCGCCTCGGCACGATCGGCGCGGTCCTCATCATCCTGGTGGTGTTCGGCGCGGTGGCGGCGCCGGTGCTCAAGACGAGCGACCCGGAAGGGTTCGGCGTGGCGCCCCTCCTGGAGAGCCCGAGCACGAGCCACTTCTTCGGGACGAACCGGGAGGGGCGAGACGTCTGGTCGCGCGTGCTCTACGGGGGCCGGGTTTCACTCAAGATCGGTCTGGCGACGGTGATCGTGGCGGCGCTGGGCGGGACGGCGCTGGCGCTGATCGCGGGCTATCTCGGTGGTGTGGTCGACTTCGCCCTGGGGCGCGTGGCGGACGTGCTGATCGCGTTTCCTTCGATCCTGTTCGCCCTCACGCTGCACGCCTCGTTACGGGACGAGTTACCGAACCTCGGGGAGGTCCTCGCGGCAGAGGAGTTCCTGCTGGTGGTCGCCATTTGCATCGTGTTCACGCCGGTGATCTTCCGCATCATGCGGGGGAACGTGCTGGAGCAGCGAGCCGCGATCTACGTGGAGTCAGCGCGAGTGATCGGCGCCAGCGAGACGCGCATCATGTGGCGCCACATCTTCCCGAACCTCGTTGGCCTGCTCTTGATCGTGATGAGCACGACCCTGCCGGCGGCGATCCTGACGGAGTCGGCCCTCAGCTTCCTGGGGGTGGGGGTGGAACACGGGACGCCGTCGTGGGGCGCGGACCTCTCGGGGACGAACCGCAACTACTTCGTGCGGGCGCCGTGGATCGCGATCTTCCCGGGGCTCGCGCTGAGCATCACAGTGCTGGCGTTCAACCTGTTCGGCGACGCGCTGCGGGACACGCTCGACCCGCGGCTCCGGGGGCAGCGATAGGGCGGGGCGCACGTATACTCGCGAGCCGTGGCGAAACCGCTGGCGGACATCACGATCCTTGACCTGACGTGGGTGCTCTCGGGGCCCTACGCCTCGATGGTGCTGTCGGACCTGGGGGCGGACGTGATCAAGGTTGAGCGGCCCCCCTGGGGGGACGTGGCGCGGACGAGCGGCCCCTACCAGAACGGCTGGAGCGGCTACTTCTTCAGCATCAACCGGGGGAAGCGCTCGATCGCCATCGACCTGACCCGCGACGAGGGGCGTGACCTGCTCCTGGATCTCGCGGAGAAGGTCGACGTGATGATGGAGAACTTCACGCCGGGGACGATGGACCGGCTCGGGATCGGGTACGAGACGCTGCGCGAACGGAACCCGGGGCTGATCTTCGCGAGCACGTCCGGGTTCGGGCAGACGGGGCCGTACCGCGACTACCCGGCGGTCGACATCATCGTGCAGGGGATGGGCGGGGTTATGTCGATCACCGGCGAGCCAGACGGGGGGCCGGTGCGGCCGGGGGTGTCGTACGGCGACATCGTGGCGGGGCTGTATACGGCGATCGGCATCCTGACGGCGCTGCACGAGCGGGGGGAGAGCGGGGAGGGGCAGGCAATCGACATCAGCATGCTCGACGCGCAGGTGAGCGTGCTGGAGAACGCGATCATGCGGTACTTCGTGACGGGCGAGGCGCCGAAGCCTCTCGGCACGCGGCACCCGAGCGCGACGCCGTTCCAGGCGTTCCCAACGGCGGACGGCTGGATCGTGGTGGCGCTGGCGTTCCGGGACGAGCAGTGGCCGATCCTGTGCGCGCTGCTGGGCGTGACGGACCTGATCGACGACCCGCGCTTCGACACGGGCCCCAAGCGGACCTCGAATCACGCGGAGATCGAGCCGGTGCTGTTCGAGGCGTTCCGCAGGCAGCCCAGCGAGCACTGGCTGAAGGAGTTCCTCGCGGCGGACATTCCGAGCGGGCCGCTGAACACGATCGCGGACGTGGTGAACGACCCACAGGTGCAGCATCGCGAGATGATCCAGGAGGTCACGCATCCGGTGGCGGGGACGATGCCGGTCTCGAACACGCCCGTACGGATGTCGCGGTCGGAGTCGGGGATCGCGGGGCCGCCGCCGAGCATGGGCGAGCACACGGCGGAGGTGCTGGGTGAGCTGCTGGGGATGGGGGCGGAGGAGGTGGAGGCGCTGCGCGAGGCGGGCGTCGTCGCGACCGAGGGCGGACCCGATATCTCGGAGCTGACGCGGTAGGAGCTAGAGGCCCTTCTCGGCGCAGAGGTCCTCGTCGAAGAGGATGTGGCCGGTGAACTCGCCGGGCGGTTGCTCGCAGATCCAGACGGTCCCCTTGGCCATGTGCGGGGCGCTCTCGAACTCGAGGGTGGGGTTGTCGGGGTCGTTCTCGGCCCAGATGTTGCCGGGCGTTCGGATGCGGCCGAGGGGGGAGAGGACGTTGACGGCGATGCCGTCGTCCTGGAGCTCGATGGCGAGGGCCTGCGAGTAGCGTTCGAGGCCGGACTTGACCATCGCGTAGAAGCCACCGCTGGCGCGCGTCTCGGGGTAGGGACCGGGGCCGGGGAAGACGCCCGCGCGGGAGGAGACGTTGACGATGTGACCGCCGCCGCCGGCGCGGATTTGGGGCACGCAGGCGCGCATGAGGAGGAGGGGCCCGCGCAGGTCGATCTGCCAGATGAGGTCGAGGTGGCGGGGCTGGACGGTCTCGATGGACCCGGGGACGAGTATGGCGGCGTTGTTCACGAGGATGTCGACGCGGCCCCACTCCTCGACGACGCGGTCCACGCCGGCGGTGATGCTGTCGGGGTCACGCACGTCCATGCGGACGGCCAGAGCCTCGCCGCCGGCTGCGCGGATGGACTCGGCGACCGTGTGGATGGTGCCGGGGAGGCGCTTGTCGCGGACCTCCTCGGTGCGGGCGGCGATGGCGACCTTCGCGCCGGCGGCGGCGAGAGCGGCGGCGACGTCCTCGCCGATGCCGCGGCTGGCGCCGGTGACGATGGCGACACGGCCGTCGAGCGAACCCATGGCGACCTCCCGGAATCGGGCGCCATCGTACGCGAGCGGGGCGTCCGGCGGGCGGGGTAGACTCGCCGCCGGACGCACGAGGAGGACGCCATGGACGTAGCCCCAATCGATATCGCCAGCCGACTCGACGACGAGCACCGGCCCGTCTTCGAGGGGATGCCGCGTCCGGCGCGAGACTGGTCGGACATCCCGGGCACGCGCGAGCGGATGGCGGAGATGCGGGCGTCGCTGCCGACCCCCATCCTGCCCGCGAACGTGGCGATTGAGGACCGCATGGTCCCCGGCCCGGAAGGCGACCCCGACGTGCTCGTGCGCCTCTATCGTCCGGAGGGGCTGCCCCAGGGGGCGCCGGCGCTCTACTGGATCCACGGCGGCGGCATGGTGATGGGCAACGTCGAGATGAACGACCCCTACTGCGCCAACATCGCCGACAAGCTGAACGTGCTGGTCGCGTCGGTGGAGTACCGGCTGGCGCCGGAGCACCCCTTCCCGGCGCCGCTGGAGGACTGCTACGCGGGGCTGGCGTGGCTGTGGCGGTCGCGCGAGGAGTTCGGGCTGGACCCGGGTCGCATCGCGGTAGGCGGGGCGAGCGCGGGCGGGGGGCTGGCGGCGGGGGTCGCGCTGGCGGCGCGGGATCGGGGGGAAGTCGCACTCTGCTACCAGCTGCTGGTCTACCCGATGCTCGACGACCGCAACGAGACACGCAGCAGCCATGCGGTGACGGACGGCCGCACCTGGAACCGCGAGGCGAACGACGCCGGCTGGAACGCGTACCTCTCCGGGAGCGCGGGCGGCGAGGGTGTCTCGCCGTACGCGGCGCCGGCGCGGGCGACGGACCTCGCGGGGCTGCCGCCCGCTTACATCAACGTCGGGGACCTCGACCTGTTCGTGGACGAGGACGTGGCCTACGCGCGAGCTATGGCGGACGCGGGCGTCCCGGTCGAGCTGCACATCTATCCCGGCGCGTACCACGGGTCCAACGGGGCCGTGCCGACGTCGGTGCTGTCGCGGCGCTGGGCGGCGGACGAGCTGGCGGCGCTGGGCCGGGCGCTGGGGTGACCCACGCCACCGACGCCGAGGGCGCGGTGCTGGAGGCGCTGGAAGCGCTGGGCATCGAATACGAGCGCATCGAGATCGACCCGGCGTTCGGCGACACGGCGGACTTCTGCCGGGAATACGGCTACCCGGTCCCGGAGTGCGGCAACACGATCGTGATCGCCTCGCGGAGCGAGCCCCGGCAGTTCGCGGCGTGCGTCGTGCGCGCGGACACGCGCCTCGACGTGAACCGTCGCGTGCGGAAGCTGATGGGCGTGCGCAAGGCGTCGTTCGCGTCGGCGGAGGACACGGTCGCGCACACGGGCATGGCCATCGGCGGGGTCACGGCCTTCGCGCTACCGGAGGGCCTGCCTATCTACGTCGACGCGGCCATATTCGACCTCGACCGCGTCATCCTCGGGAGCGGGGTGCGCAGCTCGAAGATCGCCGTCGCCCCGGACGCGCTCAGGCGCGTCCCGGGGGTGGAGGTGGTGGAGGGGCTGGCGGTGGGGTTGGGGTAGACAGCTAGGCCCTTTCGGGTTGGCGGTAGTTGGGGGGTGGGTCGTGGCCGACCCAGGTCTTGCCGATGTTCTCGTAGTGGCGGTACGAGATGAGGGCGTGGGTGGCGGACTGGTGGGCGTCGCGGAGCTTGCGCTCGAGGGGGCTGTCCATGCGGCTGCCGGTGGTGCCGGCGGTGTTGTTGAGGACGCCGACCATCTGGCGGACGGACTGGGCGGCGTGCGCGCAGGCGAGCTGAGCGGGTCGGGCGAATTCCCAGTCGGGGGTGAGGCGTCCGCCCTTTGAGGGGAGGGGGCCGAGGTGCTCCTCGAGGGCGTCCTGCGTCTCCATGACCCAGATGCGGGCGGCCTGCAGGGTGGCTTCCGCCTCGCCGACGCGGTACTGGGCCTGCGGCTGGTCCTTGAGCATGGAGCCGCTGCCCCACGGGGTCTTGACGTTGGCGAGATCGATGAAGGAGTCGATGGCGCCGCGTCCCACGCCGAGGGCGACGGCGGCCTTGTTGTAGACGGCGTGCGTGGGGTTGCGGTAGGTGGGGCTCTCCCAGACCTCGCTGGAGGCGAGGGCGACCTCGGGGAGGGTGTGCTCGGGGGGGACGTAGCAGTCGGTCATGCGCACGTCGTGGCTGCCTGAGCCGCGCATACCGGCGGTGTCCCAGGTGTCGACGACCTCGAATTCGCCGCGGGGAACCATGAAGGAGTTGACAGGGGTCTCGCCCGTGTCCTCGTCGGTCATCTGCGAGGCCATGACGAAGTTCCAGGTGGCGTTGTGGCTGCCGCTGGCGAAGGAGCCCTGATAGTTGAGGCGCCAGCCATCGCCGTCGCGGCGGGCCTTGCGGCCGGGGTTGGGGCCGTTGGG
>DAOUID010000025.1:0-14413 GCA_034428315.1 Dehalococcoidia bacterium | reverse complement strand
AGCACTCGCTCGGAGAGGCCCTCGGCGCCGGCGTAGACGGTTTCGGCGGCGTGCCGCCTGAAGGCATCGGCGGCGCGGGCGGCGACGAGGTCGTCGAGGCGGGAGTCACCGAGGGTGCCACTGCGGTCCCCGCCGGGCTCGACCAGGAGCTTCGCGCCCTGGTCGAGGGGGGCGGAGCCGGGCTCGAGGACGGTGGCGAGGAGTACGGGCTCGCCGCCGCTTGCGGCTTCGAGCAAGCGCTGGGTGTGGTCTCGCATAAAGGGAAGTGTACGGCGCGCTGGTGGGGATCGCGCTACGATCGCCCCACCACACATCGACGAGGGCGCGGATGAGCGCACTGCAGGAACGGGATCCAGATGTCGCCGCGATCATCGCGGCGGAGGAGAAGCGTCAGACCGAGACGCTGGAGATCATCGCGAGCGAGAACTACGCCTCGGCGGCCGTGCTGGAGGCGACGGGCTCGGTTCTGACGAACAAGTACGCCGAGGGCTACCCGGGGAAGCGCTACTACGCGGGCAACGCGCACTCGGACGAGGTGGAGTCACTGGCGATCGAGCGGGCGAAGGCGCTCTTCGGGGCGGAGCACGCGAACGTGCAGCCGACCTCGGGGGCGGAGGCGAACATGGCCGCCTACCTGGCCTTCGCCGATCCGGGGGACACGTTCCTCGGGCTGGAGCTGACGCAGGGCGGGCACCTGACGCACGGCTCGCCGGTCAACTTCAGCGGGCGCCTGTACAACTTCGTGCCCTACTCGGTCGACCGTGAGACCGAGGTGGTGGACATGGCCACGGTAGCGGAGCTGGCGGAGGAGGCGAAGCCCCGGATCATCGTGACGGGGGCGACGGCCTACCCACGGCAGTTCGATTTCGCGGCCTTCGCCGAGATCGCCAGAGAGGTCGGCGCGCTCCTGCTGGTCGACATGTCGCACTTCGCCGGGCTGGTGGCGGGAGGGGCTCACCCCTCACCGGTGCCCCACGCGGATGTCGTGACGACGACGACGCACAAGACGCTGCGGGGGCCGCGGGGGGCGCTCGCGCTCACGACCGAGGAGCACGGGGCGGCGCTGGACAAGGCGGTGTTCCCGGGAACCCAGGGCGGGCCGCACATGCACAGCATCGCGGGCAAGGCGGTGGCCTTCGGCGAGGCGGCGAAGCCGGAATTCCAGGCCTATGCGGCGAAGATCGTGGAGAACGCGGCGACGCTTGCGGAGGCGCTCCAGGCCGGTGGCCTGCGGCTCGTCTCGGGCGGGACGGACACGCACCTGATCCTGATCGACTGCAGCACGCTGGGGATCAGCGGGATGAAGGCGCAGAACGCCCTGCAGGGCTCTGGCATCATCGCGAACAAGAACACGATTCCCTACGACGAGCGCTCACCGTTCGTGACGAGCGGGCTGCGCATCGGCACGCCGGCGCTCACGTCGCGGGGGATGGGCGCGGACGAGATGCGGCGCCTGGCGGGGTGGATCGCGCACGTGCTGAAGGACCCGGACGGGGACGGCGTGCGCGAGGGCGTGAGGCGGGAAGTGGCCGAGTTCGCGAGGGCGTATCCGGTGCCTGGAATCACGGACGCTTAAGGAACGCGCCCTGCAACCGTTCTTGCGTTGAGCACACAAGGGGGCAGTGCTACGCTGCCCCGGCAGCCGGGCGCCCCGACCGTGGAGTCGGGGGAAACCCACCGTTCGGTATCCGGAGCGCTATGCGCGAGTATGAATTGATGGCCGTCTATGACCTCGCGGTGATCGAGGAGGGCGGTCAGGACGCCAGCGTCCAACACCTCACGGGTCTGGTCGAACGAAACGGCGGGTCGGTCACCGAGGTCGACCACTGGGGCCGGCGACGGCTGGCCTACCCGATGAACAAGCAGCTTGACGCGGACTTCGTGGTCACGCGCATCGAGCTCGATCCGCAGGCGGTGAAGCCGCTCAACGCGGACTTCGAGATCGAGGAGCGGGTGTACCGCCACCTGGTCGTTCGCGCCGCCGAGCTGCCGCCGCCGAGGCCGGCGCTGGCGCCGGCGGGGTCGCGTGGCCCGGGTTCCCCGACGGGGCCGAGGGCCGAGGGCGCGCCCGTTGCCGAGCCCACCCCGGCTGCGGCGCCGACCAGCGAAGCAGTTCCCGCTGCCGAGGCGGAAGCGGCGCCTGCGCCGGAAGCCGAGGCCGTATCCGCTCCGGAGGAGCAAGTCGCCTCCGCCCCGGAGCCAGTGGCGGACGCAGAAGCCCCTGCTGCCGAGGCGGAGGCCGAGGCGCCCGCTGTTGAAGCAGAGGCCGAGGCGGAGACGCCCGCTGCCGAGCCGGAGGCCGAGGCAGAGACAGAGGCGCCTGCCGCCGAAGCAGAGGCCGAGGCGGAAGCGCCTGCTGCCGAAGCAGAGGCCGAGGCGGCCGCTCCAACCGAGGAAGAGACCGCACCTGCCCCCGAGGCGAGCGCGGAAGAGCCAGAAGCATCGGCTGAAGACAACACCGCAAAGGAGTAGCCGCGATGGGCAACCTGAACAAGGTGATGATCATTGGCAACACGGGCCGGGACGCGGAGCTCCGCTACACGGCCAACGGCACGGCGGTCTCCGACTTCAGCATGGCGGTCAACTCCCGCCGCCGCTCGCAGCAGAGCGGGGAGTGGGAAGACGAGACTGAGTGGTTCCAGGTGGTGCTGTTCGGTGATCGGGCCGAGCGGATCAGCCAGTACATCACGAAGGGCAAGCAGCTCTACGTGGAGGGCCGCCTGCGGACCCGAAACTGGGACGACGACCAGGGCGTGCGCCACTACCGCACCGAGGTCATCGCGAACAACGTCGAGTTCCTCGACCGTCGCGGCGAGAGCGGCGGCGGGGACTGGGGCGGTAGCAGCGGCGGCGGCAGCGGCGGCGGCGACTGGAGCGGCGGTGGCCGCGGCCAGACGCCTTCCGACGTGGACGATCTGCCCTTTGAATAGAACGTAAGCCCGGGGCCGCCCAGGCGGTCCCCCTGCCCGGTGCGCCCGAGCGCACGAAACCCATCGGGAGGAGAACCATGACTGAACCACAACCGTTCACGCCTCCGGCGCCCGCGCCCGGAGCGGCCGCGCCCACGAGCGTGCAGAGTCCAGCGGACACGCGCCCGCCGGGTGACCGCCCGCCGGGTGACCGCCCACCGGGTGACCGCCCACCGGGTGACCGCCGGGGCCCCGGAGACCGCCCCCGGCGCGGCGGCGGCGGCGGCCGCCGCTTCGGCGGACGCCGGCGGCTCTGCCGCCTCTGCAACAAGGTGCGGTGCTCGCCAGGCGACGAGTACAAGGTCGACTACAAGGACGTCGACCGCCTGCGGCACTTCATCAACGATCGCGGAAAGATCGAGCCGCGGCGGAAGCTGGCGACCTGCGCGCTGGCGCAGCGCGCGATCTCGCACGCGGTTAAGCGAGCGCGCCACGTGGGGCTGCTGCCCTACACGCTCCAGCACGTGCGCGAGACGCGCATCTTCCCGCTGCGAGGCTAGGACCGCGAGGCGATGACGCGCCGCGACCGCACGACGGGGCTGCCCGGCGCCCAGCGCGGGCGGCGAGCCGCTGCCCGCGCAAGCGACGCCCGCGGGCTGTTCCCGCAGGGCGCGGCGCGGTTCGGCATCATCGGCACGGCGGTGGCGGCGCTGCTCGTGGTGGCAGGCCTGATCGCCTTCTTCTGGTACGACAGCAGCATCGGCCAGCCTGGCAAGACGGTCCTGCGGGTCGGGGAGGAGGAGTTCTCACTCTCCTACTACGCGGCGCGGCTCCCGGAGTTCGCCCGGACCGACCCCTCGGGGAGGGGCCTCCTGGTCACGGAGGCGCTCCTTGGCCGGCTGGAGGAAGAGGGCCTCGTGCTCGTCGCGGGGGCGGAGCGCGGCATCGACCTGAACGACGAAGATGTCACCGCGGCGATCGCGCTCGAGCTGGGGGTCCCACCGGATACCTCCCGCGGCAGCCCGTTCGACACGCGCTATCGGGACGTGCTGCGGACCTCGGGGTTGAGCGATGGGCACTACCGGCAGCAGGCCAAGGCGAGGGCGACGGAGCGAGAGCTGCGCACGGTCCTGCGCGACGAGGTCGGCGCGACGGGCGCCGTCGTGCACCTGCGGGTGGTGACGACGGGTACGCTCAAGGAGGCGGAAGGGGTCGTCGCGCGCATCGAGGAAGGCGAAAACATGGGCACGATCGCGCAGGTGGAGTCGCTGCACGGCGCCTCCCGCCAGAACGACGGCATCCTCCTCTCCCCACCGCCATTGCTCGAACAGGCGCTCCAGGACGCGCTGTCCGGGGCGGCGGAAGGCGAGCTCCTGGGGCCGGTGGAATCGGAGGGCGTCTTCTGGGTCGTCCGGCTGGAGAGTCGCGAGGCCGAGGGCACGTACACGGACTCCGACATCGCGCAGCTCACGCAGGTACGCTTCGAGGAAGCGATCGAGGCAGCACGCTCCCGTGTGACAATCGACCGGGACTTCACGACAGACGACGCCAACTGGGCGATCGAACAGGCGGGGTAGACCGTGACACACGAGATCGGCATCGGCTTCCTCGGAATGGGCAACGTCGGCGAGAAGGTGGTGGCGACACTGCTGGAGCGCGCGGACGCCTTCCGCGAGCAGACGGGGGCGACTCTGAGCCTGCGCCGGGTAGCGGTGAAGGATCCCGGCCGCGCGCGCGGCATCGACCTGCCGGCGGGCGTCCTCACGGGAGACGCGGGCGACGTGCTGGACGACGCCTCGGTCGACATCGTGGTGGAAGTGATCGGTGGTGACGGGGCGGCGGGGGAGTACGTGCGCCGGGCACTCGCGGGAGGCAAGCACGTGGTCTCGGCGAACAAGGAGCTGATCGCGAAGGCCGGGCCGGAGCTGTTCGACCTGGCGCGAGCGAACGAGGCGGCGCTCCGCTTCGAGGCGAGCGTGGGCGGGGGTATCCCGGTCATCTCGCCGCTGCTGCGGGACCTGCCGGCGAATCGCGTCGTCGCGATCCGGGCGATCATCAACGGCACGACGAACTTCATCCTGACGAACATGGCGCAGCGAGGGGACAGCTTCGAGAACGCCCTCGCGGAGGCCCAGGATCTGGGCTACGCCGAGCCCGACCCGACGAACGACGTGGACGGCTACGACGCCGCCTTCAAGATCGCGCTCATGGCGGGGCTGGCCTTCGGCGCGTACGTGCCGCCGCAAGCGGTGGCGACGGAGGGGATTCGGTCGCTGGCGCCGCAGGACTTCCAGTACGCGCGCGAGCTGGGGTACGTGATCAAGCTGCTGGCCATCGCGGAGCGCCATGACGGCGGGGTGCTGGCGAGGGTCCACCCCGCGCTGCTGCCGGAGTCGGAACCGCTGGCGCGGGTGGACGGTGTCCAGAACGCGGCCCAGATCCAGGGCGACCTGGCGGGCACCCTCACCTTCCAGGGCGCGGGGGCCGGGGCGGCTCCCACGACGAGCGCCGTGCTGGCCGATGTGCTCGACATCGCACGGTCGCTGGCCGGGGGAGCGCGGCCGCACTGGGACCCCGGTCCCTGGCGGAACGGCGAGACGCTGGGGCTGGGGGCCCTGGAGACGCGCTACTATCTGCGTATGACCGTGCTGGACCAGCCCGGCGTTCTTGCGCAGATCGCGCGCGTGCTCGGCGAGGCGGAGGTGAGCATCGCCGCCGTGGAGCAGCGCGAGACGGACGAGGAGCGTGGCACCGCGGAGCTCGCGTTGATGACGCATCGCGCACGGGAGCTCTCGGTGACGGGGGCGATCGAGACGCTGCGGGGCCTTGGCGAAGTGCTCGAGGTGAACGCAATGCTGCGCGTGGAGGGAGCCACATGACCTCCGAACCAGCCCTCCGTTCGATCGAAGAGACGCTTGTCCTGCTCGAGGGGGAGTCGCGCGCCCATCGCCAGGCGAATGAGGCGCTGGCACGGGAGCTGGAGCAGCTTCGCCGCCAGATCCAGTCGGTGGTGGAGCAGAACGAGGAGCAGGGGCGGGCGACACGGCAGGTTGACACGACGATCGCGCGCTACCAGGGACTTCCCCAGAAGGTGACTGAACTCTCGCAGGATGCCGAGCAGTTGCGCACTGCGCTCACGGAGACGCGGTCGGCGCTGGAAACGGCCGAGCGCACGCGGGACGCGGAGGCGCTCGTCGCCAGCCGCGAGCTGCGAGAGGCCCTGCGGCGGCTGGACGGGCTCGACGACCGCCTGGAACTGCTGGCGTCCGAGGCTTCGGCGCGCGAGTCGAAGCTGGACCAACTGGGGCAGTCGCTGAGCGTGATCATGGACTGGCAGCAGGAGGTCCGGCAGCAGACGGAGCAGTTCGAGCTGCGGATGCAGCGCCTGACCGAGGTGAGCGAGGAGGTGGAGGGGCGGGTGCTGGCGGCAGCGCAGGCGCTGCAGGAGCGGCCGCTTGAGGTCATTCACGAACGGCTGCAGATCCTGGGCGAACTCGCCCATCGGGCGGAGGAAGCCCTCGAGTCGCTCCAGGGCGAGCAGGAGCTGGGGCAAGAGGTCCGGGCGGAGATGGCGCGGCGGCGCGACGAACAGGAGCGAATCGAGGCGCAGGTCAGCCGCCTCGAAGGGGCGGTCGACAACCTCGTCATGGCGGTCGACGAGGCCCGGGGCGAGACGGCGCTGCTGGACGGGCGGCACTCGGGCCTGAGCGAGCGGGTGAGCCTGATTCGCCGCGACATCTCCGAGATGGTCGACCACGTGCGCGAGGAGTTCACCCGCTTCAGCGAGATGCAGGAGCGTTCACGCAAGCGACAGATCGAAGCGCTCGAGCAGGAGCTGCGGGAGATGAAGTTCCACACGCTCCGGCCGCCGGACGAGCCGTGAGCGAGCCTCAGCGGCGCGGGGTCCTGGCTCGCTGGGCCGAGATCCTGCCGCTCACCCCGGACACACCCCAGATCACGCTTGGCGAGGGAGACACGCCCCTGGTGCGCTCGGTCGCGATCGAGCGGGAGCTGGGGGTGGACGAGCTCTGGTTCAAGCTGGAGAGTTCGAACCCGACGGGCTCGTTCAAGGATCGGGGGATGGTGGTGGCGGTCGCGAAAGCGATGGAGCGGGGCGCCGGCTCCGTGCTCTGCGCGAGCACCGGCAACACGAGCGCAAGCGCGGCGGCCTACGCCGCCCGCTGCGGACTGCGGGCCAGCATCCTCGTACCGCAAGGGCGCGTGGCGGTGGGGAAGCTGGCGCAGGCAGTGGCCTTCGGGGCTCGAATCGTCGAGATCGAGGGCAGCTTCGACGATGCCCTGACGCTGGCGCGGACGGTCGCGGACAGCCACCCGATCGCGCTCGTGAACTCGGTCAACCCGGACCGTATCGAGGGCCAGAAGACGGCGGCCTACGAAATCTGCGAGACGCTGGGCGACGCCCCCGACGCGCTCGCGATTCCCGTGGGGAACGCGGGGAACATCACGGCCTACTGGAGGGGATTCGTGGAGTGCGCGGAGCGCGACTTCGCCACGCTGCACCCACGCATGCTCGGGTTCCAGGCCGCGGGAGCGGCGCCGATCGTGCGGGGCGAGCGGGTCGACGACCCGCGGACGGTGGCGACCGCCATCCGCATCGGGAACCCGGCGAGCTGGAAGCCCGCCGAACAGGCGCGCGACGAGAGCGAGGGACTCATCGACGCCGTGAGCGACGACGAGATACTGGACGCCTACCGCTTGCTGGCGGGCTCGGAAGGGCTATTCGTGGAGCCCGCGAGCGCCGCTACCGTCGCGGGCCTGCGGAAGCTGGAGCGGGAGGGGAGGCTGCGGGGCGGACGGGTGGTGGCGGTGCTGACCGGCTCGGGGATGAAAGACCCGGAGACGGCGGAGCGCGCCAACACCCCGGACGTGGTGCGGGCGCCGGCGACACTGGCGGGCGTGGAGCGGGCGCTGGAACTGTAGCGGGCGGCTTGACCCCCCAGTGACGCCCCGTAGACTCGCGGCCATGCGCACCCTCACTCGCTTCATGGTTCCGGCCGCGCTCGCGGGGGTGCTCGCGCTGGCGGCCAGCGCGCCCCTGCTCGCACTGGAGGCGCCGCCTATCGCGGACGGCCCGCAGGTGGCCGCCCAGGAGGCGGAAGCGGGGCGCGACGTGGTGCCCCCGCTGATCTGGGCGTTCGTGGGGGCGGGGCTTTTCTCGGGTGCGCTGGGCGTGCTCTACCTGCTCAAGCGGGAGCTTGGCGGGTTCGAGCTGAAGCCGGGGGCGTGGACCGCTCCGATCAGCGTGATCGCGAGCCGGACGCTGCCGGTCGAAGAGTCGGACTACCCGGAGCCCGAGGACGGCGACCACGGCCACTGAGGCCGGTCGAGACGCACCTCCTCAAGTGACCCGCCTGCTCCTTGCGACGAACAACCCCGGCAAGGTTCGCGAGATGCGCCGACTGCTCGCGGGCGAGCCCTTCGAGGTGGTGACACCGGCCGATCTGGGGATCGAGCTGGACGTGGCGGAGGACGGCGACGGCTACGCCGAGAACGCAACCCTCAAGGCGCGCGCCTTCGCGGAGGCGGGGGGCTGCCTCGCACTGGCGGACGACTCCGGGATTGAGGTGGATGCGCTGGGCGGCAGTCCGGGCCCGCTCTCCGCGCGCTTCGGCGGCCCCGGACTGGACGATGCGGGGCGCACTCAGCTCATGTTGCGCGAGCTGCGCGACGTCCCGGATGAGGAGCGCAGCGCGCGCTACCGGGCAGTTGTGGCCGTGGCCGGGCCCGGGGAGCGTGTCGAGCTGTTTGAGGGGACGTGGGAGGGGTCGATCGGCCGGGAGCCACGGGGGGAGAACGGCTTCGGGTACGACCCCATCTTCCGGACCGGGGATGGTCGCAGCGGGGCGGAGCTCAGCGCGGCGGAGAAGGACGCCGTGAGCCACCGGGGGCAGGCGGTGCGGGCGGCGGCACGATGGTTGCGGGAGTCTCGGCGCTAGCGAGCGGCCGCTTCTTCTTCCTTGCTGGCGTCGATGACGCGCTGAGCCACGTTCCCGGGAACTTCTTCGTAGCGATCGAACTGGAGCTCGAAGAGGCCGCGGCCCTGCGTCAGGGAGCGCAGGTCGGAGGCGTAGCGCTGGACCTCGGCGAGAGGCACATCGGCTTCGACGACGCTCAGGCCGCCGTCGGGCACGATGCCGTGGATGCGCGCGCGCTTGGTGTTGAGGTCGCCGACGATGTCGCCCGCGTTCCCTTCAGGGCCGCGCACGCGGATGGTCATGACAGGCTCGAGGAGGACGCCGTGGGCTTCGGCAACGGCCTCCTTGAGGGCCTGGCTGGCGGCCAGCTTGAAGGCCATCTCGCTGGAGTCGACGGGGTGATGCTTGCCGTCGAAGAGGGTGACCTCGCAGTCGGTCAGCTCGTAGCCGGCGACGACGCCCTCGCGAGCAGTCTCCATGACGCCCTTCTCGACGGCGGGGATGAACTCGCGGGGGACGGAGCCGCCGACCACCTTGCTGTTGAACTGGAGGCCGGAACCGCGCGAGAGGGGCTTGATCTCGATGGCGACGCGGGCGTACTGGCCGTGGCCGCCGGTCTGCTTCTTGTGGGTGTAGTCGGCCGATGAGGTCCTGCCGACCGTCTCGCGGTAGGGGACGCGTGGGAGGGAGAGCTCGACCTCGATGTTGAACTTCTGCAGCAGGCGGCCAACGGCCACGTCGAGATGGGCGTCACCGAGGCCCTCGAGAATGGTCTCGCTGGTGCTGGCGTCGCGGCGGAGGCGGAGGCCGGGGTCTTCCTCGACGAGGCGCTGGAGGCTCGGGCCGAGCTTGTCGACGGCGGCGTTGGCTGCGGGGCGCACGGCCATGCTGTACACGGGCTCGGGGAAGATCATCGTGGGCAGCTCGACGGGCTTGTCCTTGGTCGCGAGGGTGTCGCCGGTGCCGGTATCGCTGAGCTTGGCGACGACGCCGATGTCGCCGGGCGAGAGCGCATCGACGGGTTCCTGGTCCTTGCCGCGCTGGCGGTAGATCGTCCCGAGGCGCTCATCCGAGGACTTGTCGCTGTTCCAGAGGTGGCTATCGGCCTTGACCGTGCCCGTCATCACGCGGAGGTAGCTGAGGCGGCCGACGTAGGGGTCGGCGGAGGTCTTGAAGACGAGGACGGCGGGTGAGGCGTCGCCACTCACCTCGAGGGCCCCACCGTCGGCATCGACGACCTCGCGCTGGGCGGGGGTGGGGGCGACGGCGACGAGCGTGTCGAGCACCTGCCGGACCCCGACCTGGTGGGTGGCGGAGGCGCAGAGGAGGGGCACGATGTCGCCGGCGGCGAGGGCCGCCCGGAGGGCGCCGTGCAGCTCGTCGGGCGTGATCTCCTCATCGTCGAAGTACTTCATCATGAGGTCTTCGTCGTTCTCGACGATGCTCTCGATGAGGGCGGAGCGGAGCTCTTCGGCGGTTTCCTGGAGATCGGCCGGCACTTCTCCCGGGTCGCCGCTCTCGCCGAGGTAGGCCTTCATGGCGAGCAGGTCGATGACGCCGCCGAGGTCGTGGCTCTGGCCGATGGGGAGAAAGAGGGGGGCGACGGCCGTGCCCCACTTCTCGCGGATGGAGTTGAGCACGATGTTGAAGTCGGCGTTCTCGCGGTCGAGGCGGTTGACGAGGATGGCGCGGGGAAGGCCGCGCTCCTCGGCGATCTGCCACACGCGGTCGGTCCCGACCTCCGGCCCGGAAACGGCATCGACGACGACGAGGGCGAGGTCGGCGGCGCGAACGCCGCAGATGACCTCGGAGACGAAGTCGGCATAGCCGGGGGTGTCGATGAGGTTGATCTTGGCGCCGTTCCACTCAACGGGGAGGACGGAGAGGTTGAGGCTGAACTTGCGGCGATGCTCGTCCTCGTCGTAGTCGCCGATCGTGTTCTGCTCTTCGATGGAGCCCATCCGCGTGACCGCCCCGCTCACGAACAGGGCCGCCTCGCCGAGCGTCGTCTTGCCGACGTTGCCGTGCCCGACGAGAACGACGTTGCGGATGTCTTCGGAAGAGTAGAGCTTCATCGGAGGGCGCCTCGTGGCCGCTGGGGCCGGGGATTGGGGGCGGATTGTACGCGCTCGGGGCGGTTGGCGGCGGCAGGCGGGGAAAGGCTCCTGTAGACTCCGTTCGCACGCATGTTCGACGGAAAACGCACGTACGTCGCCCTCGACCTGGAGACCACGGGACTGGACCCGAGCGACGACCGGATCACCGAGATCGGGGCGGTGCGCTTCGACGAGGAGGGCCACGAGCTGGGCGTGTTCGACCAGCTGATCGACCCGGGGCGGCCCATCCCCGCCTTCACCGAGAAGCTGACCGGCATCACGAACGAGGACGTGAAGGGGGCGCCCGCCTTCGGCGAGATCGCGAACGACCTTGCGGCGTTCGTGGGGGAGAGCGCGGTCGTGGGGCAGAACGTGCGCTTCGACCTCGCCTTCCTCGCCGAGGCAGGGCTCGAGTTCGAAGGGCCGGCCCTGGATACGCTGCGGTTCGCGCGCATCCTCTTCCCGGAGGGACCCGGGGCGCTCTCGGAGCTGGCCGCGGAACTCGGGGTGGAGATGCCGGTCGCTCACCGCGCGCTGGCCGACGCGAGGGCCGCGGCCAGCGTGTTCCTGCAGCTGCGGCGACGGGCGGCAGCGCTCCCCGCGGAGGAACTCGCATCACTGGTGCGCGTGGTGGCCCTGGACGAGCCCGCGCTGGCGCGTGAGCTCGGGGGCGAGGAGATCGGAGCGGACGATGCGTTCCAGGCGCCCGCGCTCCCGGAACGGTGGGAGCCGCCGGAGCCGCTTGAGCGGGCGGAAACACCGGAACGAGTCACGACGGAGGAGGTGCGGGAGGCGCTCGCGGGGGCGGCTCGGGTGGTGGAGCGATTCGAGGAGCGCCCCCAGCAGGAGGAGATGGCGGAGGCGGTCGCGGGGGCGTTCTCGGACGGGGGCCACTGGCTTGTCGAGGCGGGCACGGGCGTGGGCAAGTCGCTCGCCTACCTGATCCCGGCGGCGCTCTACGCGCTGCGAAACGGGACGCGGGTGGTGGTCTCGACGAACACGATCGCGCTGCAGGAACAGTTGCTGGGGAAGGACGTGCCGGCGCTCCGCGAGATCCTGCGCGAAGCGGGCGCGATCGCCAGCCCCGACGAGCTGCGGGTGGCGTTGCTGAAGGGGCGGGCGAACTACCTCTGCGTGCAGCGCTGGATGGGACACCCGGCGAGCCTCTCCGACCCGGACGTCGCGCGGCTGGCGGGGTCGCTGGCGCGCTGGCTGCCGAAGACGCACACGGGCGACCGCTCCGAGCTGCGGCTGGATCGGGGAGCGCGCTCGGCGTGGACGCGCTTCTCTGCGGCGGACGCCGATTGCCTCTCGCGCCAACACACCTTCGTGCGGGAGGGGCGCTGCTTCCTGCAGCGGGCGCGGAAGACGGCCGAAGGCGCCCACGTGGTCATCGTGAACCACGCTCTGCTGCTGGCCGACCTCGCCAGTGGGGGGAGCGCCATTCCAGCGTACGACCACCTGATCATCGACGAGGCGCACAACCTGGAAGGGCAGGCGACGCAGCAGTTCGGGCTGCACATCGGGGTGCGGCAGGTGACGGACGCGCTGGAGGCGATCCACCGCCCGCGAACGAGCGAGCGGCGCGAGGGCGGCATCGTGGCGACGACGGGGCTCCCGGAAGCGCTGGGGGCGGGGGCGGCGGACGCCCTGAGAGCCTCGATCGCCAGCGCTGCGAAGGGCGTGGCGGGACCGTTCGAGGCGGTCGGGGCGCTCATCGAGGAGTCGCGGGACGACCGCGTGAGCATCACGCCGGGCGTGCGCTCGAGCACACGCTGGGGGGAGGTCGAGGAGGGGTGGGGGACGCTCGACGAGGTGCTGGTGCACGCGATCGAGAGCAGCCGCGCGGCCGCCTCGATGCTCGGGGGGGAGGACGGGGGGACGGCGGGGGAGGAGCTGGAGGCGACCGCGGGACGGCTGGAGAGCGTGCGCCTGGGACTGGCGGACCTCGTCGCGGGCGACGACCCCAACGCGATCGTGTGGGCCTCGACCACGCGGGACGGCACGGGAGCGCTGAACTCCGCGCCGCTGGAGGTGGGGCCGTTGCTGGAGGCGGATCTGTTCGCGGGACGGGCGACGGTGGTGGCGACGAGCGCAACGCTGGCGGCGGGCGGGTCGATGGCGTTCACGGCCGACCAGATGGGCCTCGGGGACGCCGCCACGCTGGCCCTGGGGTCGCCCTTCGACTATGAGCGGTCGACCCTGCTGGCCACGCCCACGGGCTTTCCGGACCCGGGAGGACAGGGCTACGACGAGGCCGCCGCGGAGGCGATCACGGAGCTCGCGCTTGCCTCCGAAGGGCGGGCGCTGGCGCTGTTCACGTCGCACGCCTCGTTGCGGCGGGTGGCGGAGCTGTCGCGGGAGGCGCTCGAGCGTGAGGGCATCAGCGTGCTCGTGCAGGACCGCGACGGCGCGCCGCGCCAGCTGATGCACAACCTGATCGACGACCCCCGCTCGGTCATCTTCGGGACGGCGAGCTTCTGGGAAGGGATCGACATCCGCGGGGAGGCTTTGTCGCTCCTGGTCATCGCGCGGTTGCCCTTCGGCGTGCCGACGGACCCGATCCACAAGGCGCGGTCGGAGTTGTACGACGACCCGTTCGGGGGGTACTCCCTGCCGGGCGCGATCCTCCGCTTCCGGCAGGGCTTCGGGCGGCTCATCCGCGACCGTGAGGACCGCGGCGTGGTCGCGGTCCTCGACAGCCGCATCCGGACACGCCGGTACGGGAGCGAATTCGTCGGGGCGCTCCCGGAGTGCACGCGGCTGAGCGCCAGCATCGAGGAGATCGCGGCGCAGACACGCGAGTGGCTGTCGCGATGAGCGCCACGGGGCCCCTTCCGGAACGGATCAGGGGCGAGCGGGTGTCCCTGCGACGGGTCCAGGACGGAGACGTGGCACGGTACGAGGTGCGTCGCCGGGGGGAGCGCGGAGCGGTCGGGGAGGTGGCCGTCGACCTGACGGGGGACGTGCCCTTCATCGAGCGGCTCTGCATCGACGACGAGGCGCGGGGGTACGGGGCCGGGTCGGGGGCGGCAACGGCGTTGCTGCGGGCGCTGGGCCGCCGCTATACGGCGGTGCGCACATGGGCGCCGCCGGATCGGGGGCTGGCCGTCTACTTCTGGGTGCGGATGGGGTTCCGGCCGGTAGCGGGCGAGGGACCGGACGGCGGGCTCTGGTTCGAGCAAGAGTTGGAGGGGGCGCGAGGCGGGCGCAGGGCTGGACAGAAGGGGTAAGGTAGTAATAGTGGATTCGCGCGTGGCGGGGCGCCGAACCCGATGGGGTTTCACATGCAAGCCAGCAGAAAGCGCGCGGCAACGGGAACGTGCACGCACCACTGGGTCATCGCGACGCCGAACGGCCACATCAGCCGGGGCATCTGCAAGCACTGCGGGAGCGAACGGGACTTCGAGAACTCGGAGACGGAGCGGCTCTGGCGCAGCCGCCGTTCGGGACGCAAGGAGCCGGCGCCGAA
>DAOUID010000024.1:0-2910 GCA_034428315.1 Dehalococcoidia bacterium | reverse complement strand
GTCGCCACCATCGACGTGTCCCGGATGCCCGCCAGCGACATCTGCAGCGTCCGCGGGATCGGCGTCGCCGACATGGTCAGGGTGTCCACCTCGGCCCGCATCTGCCGGAACCGCTCCTTGTGCCCCACACCGAACCGCTGCTCCTCGTCGATCACCACCAGCCCGAGGTCCTTGAACGCTACGTCCCGCTGCAGCAGCCGGTGCGTCCCGATGGCGATATCGACGTCGCCGCCTTTGATGCGGTCCACGATGTCGTCCTGCTCCCCCGTGCCGCGAAAGCGCGAGAGCACTGCGATATCGACCGGAAATCCACTCATCCGCTCGCGGAATGTCTGCCCGTGCTGTTCCGCGAGCACCGTCGTCGGTACCAGCACCGCCACCTGCCGGCCCGCCATCACGGCCTTGAACGCCGCCCGCACCGCGACCTCCGTCTTCCCGTACCCGACGTCCCCCGCGATCAGCCGGTCCATCGGCCTGGTCGACTCCATATCCGCCTTCACGTCCGTGATCGCCTGGAGTTGGTCGGGCGTTTCCACGAAGGGGAAGGCGCCCTCCATCTCGATCTGCCAGGGGCCGTCCTCGGCGCAGGCGTCCCCCTCCGCCACCGCCCGCCGCGCGTACAGGTCGAGCAACTCCTGCGCGATCTCCGCCACCGCCCGCCGCACGCGCCGCTTCGTGTGCGCCCACTCCTGTGACCCGAGCCGCGTGAGCGACGGCGGCCGGTCGCTGGCCCCCACGTAGGCGCTCACCGCGTCGAGCTGGTCCGTCGGCACGAAGAGCCGGTCGCCCTCGGCGTACTCCAGCTCCAGGTACTCCCGCTCGACCCCGTCGGTCGTCCGCCGCGTGAGCCCCGCGAACCTCGCGATTCCGTGGTCGATGTGCACGACGGGGTCGCCCGGCTGGAGCGTTGTCAGGATGTTCGGGGTGATGCCCCGCCGTCGCCGCTGCGGTCGCCGCGTCCGCCGCAGTCCGAACACCTCCTCGTCGCTGATGAGCGCGAAGGTCTCCCCAAGCAGGAAGCCGCCAGAGGCCGTCGCCGGCACGATCACGACCGTCCCAACTTCGGGAGCGTCGACGAGCTCCCGGGTCAGGAGCGGGGTGAGTCCCTCCTCCTCCATCAGGTCGGCGAGCCGCAGCGCCTGTTGCGAGGCCAGCACCACCGCCCTCCCCTCCTCCGCCCACGCCTCCGCCTGCCGCACCACCTCCCGGATCCGTCCCCCGAACGCCGGCGCCGCCGCGAACGGCAGCCGCTCCGCCCCCAGCTCCTCCGCCCCGAACCGCCCCAGCTCGACGCGCCTCTCGTGCCCATCCAGCAGGCGCCCCACTCCCTCCGGTCCCAGCCCCAGCGTTGGCAGGCCCTCCGGGATCTCCCCCCGCCGTTCGAGCGCGCCCTGGGCCTCCTCCTGGTGCCGGACGTGCAGCGCCAGCGCCTCCACCCCCTCGTCCCGCTCGTCGACGGCGATCAGCGTGTCCGGTGCGACGTAGTCGAAGGCGGTCGCGCGGTTCAGGAGCGGTTCGAAGTACCCGGGGAAGCGGCTGCGCTCGCCGCCTGCCAGCAGCTCCAGCTCCTGCGCGATCGCCTCCGCCCCCTCGCCCCCGACCGTGATCGCGTCGCGCAGCTCCCGCGCCCCCGCCTGCGCCTCGCGCGTGTGGCTCGCGAGCGGCGGAAGGGCCACCGACTCGACGCGCCCGATGCTGCGCTGCGTCTCCAGGTTGATGCGCCGGATGCTCTCGACCTCGTCCCCGAAGAACTCGATCCGGAGCGGCTCCTCCGCCCCCGCCGGGAACACGTCGAGGATCCCGCCCCGCCGCGCCGCCGTGCCCGGCTCCTCCGCCAGCGCCTCGAACCGGTACCCCGCTCCTTCCAGCGTGCGCTGGAGGGCTTCGGGCGCGAGCGTCCCCCCGACCCGTACCTCCGTGCCCGCTGCCTCCACCTCGGGCCCCGCCCGGAACTCCGCCATCGCCGCCCACGACGCGACCACGAGCGCGCGCTCCCCTCCCCGCAACAGCCGCAGTGCCCGGTCCCGCTCGGCGACCGCGGCGGGGTCGTCCTCCGCAAGCTCGTAGGGGAGCCGTTCGCCGGCTGGGAGCTGCACCACAGGAAGGTCGCCGGCGTAGAGCGCCAGCTCCTCGGCCAGCAGCGACGCCCGTCCGGGGCCTGCCGCCAGCACGAGCGTCGGGCCCTCGTGGCCCGCCGCCAGCCCGGCGATGGTCACCGGTTTCGCCTGCTCCGGCACCCCGAGCTCGGCCGGCCCGCGGCCCAGCGCCAGTCCCCCGAGCTCCCGCTCGACCGCCTTCCGAACCCCTGCGAGCTGGCTCGCCATGCTTCGCCCCAACGCCTCTTGGCCCGAGCGCATAGCGCTCGGGCGTCGCAACAGGGTACCAAGGGAGTGGTGATTAGTGGCTAGCGGTTAGTGAATAGCGGCTCGCTGCGCTCGCGGTGTTGGGCGGGGACCAGTCACCAGCCGCTAACCACTAGTCACTACCTGCCCCTGCCTCGTCGAGCGCTTCCGCCAGGTGCAGAACGCGCGCCTCGGTGCCCGCCTCCCGCACGGCTGCCTCGTACTGCATCTGGCAGCCGGGATTGGCCGTCACGATGAAGTCCGGCCGGTGCTTCTCGAACTGGGCCGCTTTCCGCGTCCGAAGCTCGCCCGACATCTCCGGCTGGGTGAGGCTGTAGATGCCCGCCGCCCCGCAGCACATGTCCGCCCCCTCCGTCTCGACCAGCTCGCACCCCTCGACCGCCCCCAGCAGCGCCCGCGGCTCGGCGGCGATGCCCTGCGCGTGCGCGAGGTGGCAGGCGTCCTGGTACGCGACCCGCCCCCGCAACCGCCCCGCCGGCAGGTCCCGCCCCGCGAGGTACTCGCTGAAGTCGACCACCCGCCCGGCCACCGCCACCGCCCGCTCGGC
>DAOUID010000023.1:0-3876 GCA_034428315.1 Dehalococcoidia bacterium | reverse complement strand
TCCCCGCCGCCGGCGTCGTCGTCGAGACCGGTGGTCTCCTCAGCCACGCCGCCACCGTGGCGCGCGAGTACGGCATCCCCGCCGTCACCGGCATCCGCGGCGCGACCGACTTCATCGCCACCGGCACGATGCTCAGCATCGACGGCTCCACGGGAACGGTGACGATCGAGGAGGGCTAGGGCAGAGGGCCAGGCCTAGCTATTCGCGCGGCTGAACACCAGCCGGTCCTCGCTCGAGAGGTCCGGACGGTAGCCGTAGCCCTCGTCGTCGAAGTCCTTCAGGCCCTCGATATCCTCGATGCGGTTGCGGATGACGTAGCGCGCCATCAGGCCGCGGGCGCGCTTCGCCACCAGCCCGATCGTCTTCAGCTCGCCGTTCCGCTCTTCCTTGAAGTCGGCGGCGATGAGCGGGCGGGTCAGGCTCTTCGGCGGCACGGCCTTCGCGTACTCCTGCGAGGCCAGGTTCAGCACCGGCGCCTCGGGGTCGGCGTCCTCGGCGTCGAGCGTGTTCGCCAGCCGGTCGCCCCAGAACTCGTACAGGTTCTTCCCCCGCTCGTTCGAGAGCTTCGTGCCCATCTCCAGGCGGTACGGCTGGATCAGGTCGAGCGGCCGCAGCAGCCCGTACAGCCCCGAGAGGATGCGCAGGCGGTCCTGCGCCCAGCCCAGGTCGGCCGCTTCGAGGCTGGCCGCGTCGAGCCCCTTGTAGACGTCCCCCTGGAAGGCGAGCACGCACGGCTTCGCGTTCTCCGGAGTCAGCGGCAGGCTCATCTCCTGGAAGCGCGCGTGGTTCAGCTGCGCCAGCGAGTCGCTCAGCGACATCAGCTTGCGCAGGTCGCCCGCCTCGAGCGTCTTGCAGGTCTGCATCAGTGAGGCGGTGTCGTCCACGAAGCGGGGCTGCGTGGCGGAGAGCCCGTTCGCGACGGGCGAGAAGTCGAGGGCCTTGGCAGGCGAAATGATCGTGAGCACGGGCGTTCCTCCCGGATCGGAGCGCGGTATCCTGCCGAAAATCGTACCAGACGCCCCAACCCCCGCCCTTGCCCCTCCCGCCCCCGTGCGCTGAGATCGTCCCGCCCCCAACGCGAGAACGGAGTACGCCATGAACGGGAACGAACTCATCGCCAGCATCCTCAAGCAGGAAGGGGTCGCCGAGATGACCTGCTTCCCCAACAACCCCCTCATCGAGGAGGTGGCGAAGCTCGGCATCCGGCCGATCATGTTCCGCCACGAGCGCGGCGCCATCATGGCCGCCGACGGCTACAGCCGCGTCAGCGACGGCGAGCGCTTCGGCGTCGTCGCCACCCAGAACGCCGCCGGCGCCGAAAACGCCATGGGCGGCATCGCCCAGGCCTTCGGCGACAACGTGCCCATCCTCGTCCTGCCCGGCGGCTACCCCCTCATCGAGCGCCAGGTGCGCCCCAACTTCTCCGCCGTCGAGAACTACCGCGGCATCGTCAAGTCCGTCGAGTCCATCGACACCCCCGCCCAGATCGCGCCCGCCATGCGCCGCGCCTTCCACGCGCTCCGCAGCGGCCGCGGCGGCCCCGTCGTCGTCGAGCTCACCTCCGACGTCTGCGCCCAGGAGGTTCCCGAAGGCGAGACGCACTACGACTCGCCCGGCAAGGTCCGCCAGAGCCCCTCGGACGGCGACATCGAGGCGGCGGTCACGGCTCTCCTCGCCGCCGAACGGCCCATGATCTGGGCCGGCTCCGGCGTCCTCACCGCCCGTGCCACCGACGCCCTCCGCGAACTGGCCGAACTGCTCGACATCCCCGTGTTCACGACGATGGAGGGCAAGTCCGCCTTCGACGAGCGCCACCCCCTCTCCCTCGGGGCGGGGAGCCGCGCCACCACCGGCGCCGCCCACGCCTGGATCGTCGAATCCGACACCATCCTCGCCCTTGGCGCGAGCCTCACGCACAACGGCTACACCCAGATCGTTCCCGCCGGCAAGACCGTCATCCACAACACCAACGCTCCCGAGGACGTGAACAAGGACACCCCCTGCGCCATTGCTCTCGTCGGCGACGCCCGCATCACCATCAAGGCCCTCATCGAGGAGGCGAAGGCCCGCACCGACGGCAAGGGCCGCACCTCCGACGCGGCCGCCCGCCTCGCGGAGAATCAGCGCGAGTGGATGGCCGAGTGGACCCCCTACCTCACCTCCAACGAGGCGCCCCTCAACACCTATCGCGTCATCCACGAGATCAACCAGAACGTCGACCACGAAACCTCCATCGTCACGCACGACGCCGGCGCCCCCCGCGACTCGATGGTGCCGTTCTTCACCGCCACCGCGCCCCACAGCTACATCGGCTGGGGGAAGACCACCCACCTCGGCTTCGGCATCCCCGTCATGATCGGCGCCAAGCTGGCCCGCCCCGACCGCTTCTGCCTCAACTTCATGGGCGATGGCGCCTTCGGCATGTCCGGCCTCGACCTTGAGACCTCCGTGCGCGCCGGCCTTCCCATCACCACCGTCCTGCTGAACAACGGCGGCATGGCCACCTATCCTGGCGGCTTCCCCACCGCCCGCACCCAGTTTGGCGTCTCCCACATGACCGGCGACTACGCCGCCATCGCCGAGGGCCTCGGCGCGACGGGCATCACCGTGAAGCAGCCCGACGACCTCGGCGACGCCATCCGGACCGCACGCACGCTCAACGACAACGGCCAGACCGTCCTCATCGACGTGCACTCGAACTACGAGTCGAAGAAGTCCCGCTTCTAGTCGGGAAGCGAGGCCAGGAAGGTCTCCATCGCGGCGTTGAACGCTTCGGGTTGGTCGATGTTCGCGGCGTGCCCCGCGTCATCGATCAGGAAGTTCATGGCTCCCGGGATGTTCTCGCTCATGTAGCCGTGCGCGGCGAGGAAGTTCGTATCGTCCGCCCCCGTCACGACGAGCGTGGGCTTGTCGATCGAGGTGAGCGACTGGATCACGCTGGCGTCGCGCTGCGTCAGCATGCCCCGCGCCGCCTTCGCGAGCCCGTCCGCCGACCGGTGCCGAGCAGCCTTCACCTCCGCCGACTCACCCAGCGAGGCGAGCCCCTTCGTCTCGAACGCCTCCGCCCGCCGGATGGCGAACTGGTTCCAGCCCTCGCGGCCCTTCGGGTTGTTGTAGCCCGGACCGGTGTCGAACAGCATCAGGGCGCGTGTCCGCTCGGGGTGGACGAGGTTGAACGCCAGCGACATGTAGCCGCCCAGCGAGAGCCCCCCGATAACCGCGCTCTCCACACCGCAGGCGTCGAGGATGGCGGCAATATCGGCCACGGTGGCCGGCTCCGAGTACTCCGTCGCATCCTCCGGGCTGTCGGTGTCGCCGTGCCCGCGCATGTCCCAGGCGATGATCCGGTAGCGATCCCGGAAGGCGTCCATCTGCCCTCGCCACATCTGCGAGCTCGCCCCGAAGCCGTGCGTCAGCAGGATCGCGGGCCCGTCGCCGTCGCCCTCGACCTCGTAGTACAGGTTCACGCCGTCCCGGTTCAGTGTCGCCATCGATCGCCTCCGTGGGGGTGTGCGGCGGCTCATCCTACGCGGCAGCGGTTTCCGGGCATCCAGCACAGTCTGGCTGCGGCGCACCCTTGCCATCGAATACCATTGGAGAATGCCTGCAGGGGAAGGCGCCGACGGGGAATTTCAGCGCATGGAGGATCGCCTGGTCCGGAGCCTGACCATCAACTTCGGTCTGATGCTCCTTGCATCGACGACCCTCCTTGTCGGAGCAATCACGTACATCACTGGAATTTTGGTGGCGCTGGAGAGTAGCTAGCCTAAGTCTTCTCGGTGCCCCCTTATGTCGCCGAGATAGTGCTCCTCCCGTGACCGCATCCGCGCCGCCGCCTCGCCCCCGCCCTCGTGGTCGTACCCGCAGAGGTGCAGG
>DAOUID010000022.1:0-16024 GCA_034428315.1 Dehalococcoidia bacterium | reverse complement strand
GATGTGTGTAATGTATTGACTGATGTTGCAACGTACCAACTCCACTCCCTCGGGCTACACCATGGTGGCGGTCGGCGTTCCCAGCTTCGTCAGCGGCATCATCCTGCTCTGGATCTTCGCGGCGGAACTCAGCTGGTTCCCCTCGCTGGGCCGTGTGTCGTTCCTCGACGACCCGGTGGACTCGCTGCACCATCTCGCCTTGCCCGTGGTCGCACTGGCGCTTCCGATCAGCGCGGTGATCGCGCGATACACGCGGACCACGATTACCGACGTCATCAGCCAGGACTTCGTTCGCACGGCGAGAGCGAAAGGACTCGGGGAGAGCACGGTGATCGTGCGACACGCGCTCCGCAACTCGCTCATTCCCGTGATCACGATCATGGCGCTGCAGGTGGGTGAACTGTTGACCGGGGTCGTGATCATCGAGGCGGTCTTCACGCGGCCGGGGCTGGGGCGGGTGGTGGTCGAGGCGATCCAGCGACTGGACTACCTCGTGGTGCAGAGCGTGCTGGTCCTCCTCGTCGTCGTCTTCGTGACCGCGAACCTGCTGGCCGACATCATCTACGGGTTCGTCGACCCGAGGGTGAGGGTGCGATGAGCGTTGCGGCAACCGACCAGGAAGGGCTCACCACGTTCAGGTCGCGCGTCAGCCACTCGATGTGGGCCGACACCATGCGCCGCCTGCTCCGCAACCCGCAGGGCGCGGTCGCGGTAGGCGGGCTGCTCATCATTGCCATCGCGGCCGTCGCGGCCCCGCTCATCGCCTGGCACGACCCAATCGACCAGGACGCCTCCGCGAGGCTCCTGTCGCCTTCCTGGAACCACCCGTTCGGCACGGACGAGCTGCGGCGGGATCTCTTTTCCCGGAACCTGCACGGGCTTCAGACCGCGCTCACCTTGAGCTTCCTGTCGGTGTTGACGGGCGCCGTGCTGGGAACCATCACGGGGTTCACCGTCGGGTTCGTCAGGGGGTGGGCGGATGCGGTGGTGATGCGGCTTGTGGACGCGCTCCTGGCCTTCCCCGGCCTGCTGATCGCGTTCGCCATCCTCACCATCCTGGGCCAGGGCCTCGAGAACATCGGGATCGCCATCGTCGTCTTCGCTATCCCCGGGTTCACCCGCCTCGCGCGCGCCCAGATGCTGGGCGAGCGGAACAAGGACTACGTGCTCGCGGCCCAGGTGCTGGGAGCGAGCACACCCCGGGTCATCTTCCGGCACATCGTGCTCAATGCGCTGCCGCCGCTGCTCACGCAGGTGGCGCTGGCGATCGCGAGCGGGGTGCTGATCGTGGCGGCACTGGGGTACTTCGGGCTCGGCGAGCAGGCGCCCACGCCATCGCTTGGCGGGCTCGTTAACGACAGCAGGCCGTACCTCCAGCGGGCGTGGTGGTATCCGGTCTTCCCGGGCGCCATCCTCGCCTTCCTGCTGCTCTGCCTGAATCTGCTCGCCGACGCCATCAACGCGGCGATCAACCCCTACGCCCGCCGCCTCTCCTGATCGCGACCACGAGGGATACGAGAAGCCCCGGCCGGAAACCGGCCGGGGCTTCGATGCTGGCTGCGGGAGCGTCGCTAGCCGACCGCGACGGTCGAACTGGTCAGCCGCCCGATATCGAGGTTGAAGACGCGCGCGGCGTTGGAGGCGAGGATCTTGTGGGTCTCCTCGTCGCTTACGCCCTCGAACATCTCGTCGATCATCGACTGCGTGTTCGGGAAGGTGCCCTCGGGATGGGGGTAGTCGGTCCCGAACATGAGGTTGTCGATGCCGAGGCGGTGGCGGGCGTCGACCTCCGACTTGGTGAGCGGGCCCGCGCAGAAGCCCTGGCGCCGGAAGAGCTCGCTGGGGAGCAGCTCCTGGCTCTGGCCGCCGGGGCGGCGCTTGACCAGCGCGTCGTACTCATCGAGCAGGGGCGGCACCCAGAGACTGCCGGACTCGACCCAGCCGAAGTTGAGATCGGGGAAGCGCTCGGCGATGCCGCCAAGCAGGAAGTGCTTGAGGGCGGCGCGAAGCTCGAGCGTGGTGAGGGGTCCGTACTTGAAGACCTGGCTGTCGGGATCGGCCTCGAGGATGGGGTTCTCGCGGCCGAAGCCGGGGTGGAAGAGGATGGGCATGCCCATCTCCTGCACCTGCGCCCAGAGCGGGTCGTAGCTGCGGTCGTGGAAGGGGAGGGCGCCGGGGAACCAGTAGTGGGATCCGGGCAGGATGAGGGCCCGGAAGCCGAGGTCGTGAGCCTCGCGAAGCTCGGCGAGGGCCGTGTCCATCTCGGCGATGGTGATGGCGGCGACGCCGATGAAGCGGTACGCCTCGTCGGCGAAGTGCTCGGAGAACCAGCGGTAGTAGGCCTTGTTGCAGGCCCGCACGAACTCGACATCGGAGGAGCGGGAACCGCCGCGCTCAATGACGACCTCGGCGCAGACACCATCACTGGTGATGGCGTTCATGCGGTCACCGAGGTCGACGGTGATGCGGAACTCTTCCATGGTGTTCTTGCGGCCGGAGTACGAAGTCTCCTGGCCGCGATTGCGCATGTTCTCGAGGATCTTGAGCAACCGCTCTTCGTCCCGCTTGTTCAGCTCCTCCATCGTGGGACGGTGCCTGGCTTCGATGTACTCGGAGAGGTCGAGGAACCTCTCGGTGTGACTGTCGGCGGAGATTACGACTCGCGGTGCCATGATTCCCCCTGGCCGGGAATTCCCGACCGCATTCAACGTAACGTGGATTCTACCCGCCCGGCGTGCCCGCGTGGGGTGGAGGCAGGCGCTCGGGGCTGCGGGGGCGAGCGAGGTATCGTTCGGGCATGACCGGTCGCGGGCATGCGCGGGGGCATTCGTGCTAGAGGCGCTGCTGCTCGTGCTGCTGGGGCTGGGCGTGGGGGTGTTCGGCGCGGTGGTGGGGGCGGGCGGGGGGTTCCTGCTCGTTCCCATCTTGCTGGTGGCCTACCCCGAGCGGGATCCGGCCACAGTGACGGCCATCTCCCTTTCCGTGGTGTTCGCCAATGCGACCTCCGGGGCCGTGGCCTACGCCTGGCAGCAGCGCATCGACTACCGCAGCGGGCTGTGGTGGGCGCTGGCGGCCATCCCGGGAGCGATCGGGGGAGCGTTGCTGGTGGGGGTCACCCCGCGTGGGGTGTTCGCGGTCGTGTTCGCGGTCGCCCTGGCAGCCGTGGCGACGCACCTGATCCTGCGACGGCCGTTCCGGGGCTACCGCGAACCAATCAGCGGGCGGGGAGCCATCTCACGAAGGATCCGGGACCGGCGCGGCCAGAACTTCTTCTACACGTTCCGCCTCTGGCACGGGCTGACGATCGCAGGAGCGATGGGGTTCGTGTCGGGGCTGCTAGGCGCGGGCGGCGGGGTTCTGCAGGTGCCGCTGATGACGATCATCCTGCGATTCCCGGTGCACATCGCGACCGCCACGAGCCAGTTCGCCTACGCGCTGATCGCGCTGGAGGCGGCGACCGTTCACCTCGTGACGGGAGGACTGCAGCTGGAACAGGACCTGACCCGGGCGGGGTTGATCGCGGCCGGCGCCGTCGTGGGCGCGCAGGTTGGAGCGCGACTGGCGTTGCGAGTGCGGGGGGCGGTCATCCTGCGCACGCTCTCGACGGTGCTCCTGCTGGCAGCGATCTGGCTGCTCGTGGACACGTTCGCGAGGTAGGCAAGAGGACGGGCGCGGAGGGGACAGGCCCTCAGAGGGTAGGCCCGCCGACAAAGCACCGGTGCCGTGCGTGCTATGGTCCGAGCGGTGCGCGGGAGTCGCGCACCGGCTGGTGGTCGGGCACGAGCCCACCGGGGAGCAGCGGATGGCACGAGCAGGCGCAGGGGCGGTTCCGACCAGCGAACCGGTGGCGATCATCGGCATGGCCTGCCGGTTCCCGGGGGCGAACGACATCGACGCGTTCTGGCGACTGCTGGAGGCCGGCGAGAGCGCCGTCATCGAGGGCGTGCCGGGGTCGGGAGTGGGGCGTATCGGCGAACTCTTCCCCGACGCGGACGTGCAGAGCGAGGCGTGCCGGTTCGGGGCGTACCTCGACGAGATCGACCGGTTCGATGCCTCGTTCTTCCGTATCTCGCCAATCGAGGCGCAGATGCTGGACCCGCAGCAGCGGATGATGCTGGAGACGAGCTGGCAGGCGCTGGAGGACGCGGGGATCGACCCGGACGGGCTGGCGGGCAGTCGGACCGGGGTGTACGCGGGCATCAGCAACAACGAGTACCGCAACCTGATCCTGGACACGAGCGCGACGGCGGAGCCGGCAGCCAGCCTCTACTCGGTCACCGGTACCTCTTTCAACACGGCAATCGGTCGCGTGGCGTTCGCGCTGGGCCTCCAGGGACCGGCCCTGGCGGTGGACACGGCCTGCTCGTCGTCACTGGTCGCGGTGCACCAGGCGGTGGTGGGGCTGCAGCGACAGGAGGCGGATTTGGCGCTGGCGGGGGGCGTGCACGCGATCCTGTCGGGGCGGCTGCTGGAGCTGCGGGCGAACGCGGGGATGCTCGCCCCCGACGGGCGCTGCAAGACGTTCGACGCGGCCGCCAACGGCTACGTGCGCGGCGAGGGCTGCGGGATCCTGGTGCTGAAGCGGCTGAGTGACGCAGAGGCGGACGGCGACCGCATCTGGGCGGTGGTGCGGGGAGCGGCGCTGAACCAGGACGGCGCGAGTCCGGGCCTGACGGTGCCGAGCGGGCCGGCGCAGCAGCAGGTCATCGTCGATGCGCTGGCGCGAGCGGATGTCGAGCCGGGGGCGGTCGACTACGTCGAGGCGCACGGAACGGGAACGCCGGTGGGCGATCCGATCGAGGCGGAGGCGACGGGCACGGCCTACAGCGCGGGACGGGACCGCCCCCTGCTGATCGGGTCGGTGAAGACGAACCTCGGGCACCTTGAGGCGGCGGCCGGTTCGGCCGCGCTGATCAAGGTGGCGCTGGCGATGAAGCACGGCGTGATCCCGAGGCACTTGAACTACCGGGAGCCGAATCCGGCGATCCCCTGGGAGCGGCTGCCCCTGCAGGTGACCGCGGAGCCTACCGAGTGGCCGCTCGACGGCGGGCGCGCGCCGCTGGCGGGCATCAGCGGCTTCGGGTGGTCGGGCACGAACGCACACGTCGTACTGGAGGGGTACGGAGCGCCGGAGGGCGCGCCGGGCGCGGCCGGCTCGGCGCCGGGCGCCGCGCGGCCGGTGGAGCTCGTGCTGCCGCCGCCGGTGGAGAGCAGGGAAGACGCGGCGAGCCCCACGCGAGTGACGCGGCTGCTGCCGCTCTCGGGCAAGTCGGAGGGGGCGGTGCGCGACCTCGCGGGGCAGTACCTCGAGTGGCTCAACGAGCGCTCCGGGGAGCTGGAGGCCCCGGGGGCGGAGGCCGACTCGACTCTCGCGGACATGGCGTGGACGGCGAGCGTCGGCCGGAGCCAGCTGGGGCACCGGGCCGGCGTGGCGTTCCGCGACACGGCGTCGCTGCGGGAGGCGCTTACATCGGTGGTGGAAGGGGAAGACGAAGCGGGGCCGGGGACGGCCACGAAGGTGGCGTTCGCATACACGGGGCAGGCCAGCCAGTGGGTCGGGATGGGGGAGGCGCTGTACGAGCGCGAACCGGTGGCGCGCGCGGTGCTCGATCGCTGCGACGCCGTGCTTCGGGAGGAGCGGGGCAAGTCGCTCCTGGACGTGATGTTCGGGCGAGACGAGCCGGCGGGCGACCTGGACGACCCGGCCTGGACGCAGCCCGCGATCTACGCGCTGGAGTGCGCGCTGACGGCGCTCTGGGAGAGCGTCGGGGTGCGTCCACAGGTGGTGGTGGGACACAGCCTGGGCGAGATCGCGGCGGCGCAGGCGGCCGGGGTCTACAGCCTTGAGGACGGCCTCCTGTTCGCGGCGCGGCGCGGGGCGCTGATGGGGGCGCTGCCGGGGGAGGGGGCGATGGCGGCGGTGTTCGCGCCGGCTGATCGCGTGACGTCGGCGGTGGAGACGCAGAACGCGTCGTCCGAAGGGCCGGACGTGAGCATCGCCGCGGACAACGGGGCCCAGCAGGTCATCAGCGGTCCCGCAGACGAGGTGCAGGCGCTGGTTGATCACTTCGACTCCGAGGGGCTGTGGGCGAGGCGACTGCGGAAGAGCCCGGCCTATCACAGCGCCCTCGTCGAGCCGGCGCTGGACGACCTCGAAGCGGTCCTCGGGGAGCTGGACATCGAAGCGCCGTCGATTGACCTGATCAGCAGCATGACGGGCAGGCTGGTCGAGCCGGGGACACTGCTCGACGGGGCGTACTGGCGGCGGCAGGCGCGCGAGCCGGTGGCCTTCCGGGAGTGCATCGCGACGCTTGAGGAGCAGGGGATCGAGATCGTCGTGGAACTGGGACCGCAGGCGGTGCTGGGGACGATGGTGACGATGGGCTGGCCGGGCAGGAACGAGCCCGCCTCGATCTCGAGCCTGCGGGGTCCCGCGGAGGCGGAGGAGACGGGGGACAGCGGCTTCGTGGAGGCGGTCGGCGGGGCGTGGGAGGCGGGGCTTGCGGTGTCGCTCGAAGGGCTGTTCGGGGGCGAGGAACGGCGGCGCATCTCGCTGCCGACGTACCCGTTCCAGCGCGACCGACACTGGGTGGAGGCGCCGAAGCGGCGGAGGCTGGCGGCGGGCCACCCGCTGCTCGGTGTTCGGCACGAGTCGCCCCGGGGGGAGGTGCTGTTCGAGACGGAGGTGTCGGAGGACGACCCGGGCTGGCTGGACGACCACCGCGTCTTCGGCCGGGTGATCGCGCCGGGAGCGCTCTACGGGGCGATGGCGGCGGCGGCGGTCTCGCCCGACGGGGTGGGGCCGGTCGTGATCGAGGACCTGCAGCTTCGGAGCGCGCTGGTGCTGCCGGAAGGGGACGAGGAGGAGGGGAGGCCGCCGGGGAGCCGCAAGGTGCAGGTCGTGGTCGAGGAGGCCGGAACGGGAGGGGCGCAGCGGGTCGAGATCTACAGCAAGGGGGAGGAGGACGGGGGGTGGACGCTGCACGCGGAGGGGCAGGCATCGGCGGGCGGGGGAGCGGCGCCGGGCGAGCGCATCGACGTGGAGGAGCTGACCGCGGGCCTCGACGAGGAGGACCCACAGGCGTTCTACCGGGCGCGGGGCGAGGCCAGCATCCAGCTTGGCCCGCAGTTCCGCACGCTACAGCGGCTGTGGTGCGGAGACGGGGAGGCGGTGGGCGAGGTCGCGCTGCCGGAGGGCGTGGACGGCGCGGGGGTGGGGGCGCATCCGATCCTGCTGGACGGATTCCTGCAGGTGGTTGGGGCGGCGCGAACACTCTCGGGCGTCGAGGAGGGCGACACGTACCTGCCGTTCGCGTGGGAGCGGTTCTGGCTGACGCAGGCGCTGCCGGAGCGAGTCATCTGCCATGCGCGGATGCGGGAGGGCGGAGGCCCCGATGGGGACGAGGAGAGCGCGGGTCCCCGCGAAGTGCTGAGTGGCGACCTGCGGCTGTACACGCTCGAGGGCATCGAGATCGGGGGACTGGACGGCTCCATCGCCAAGCGCGCGACCCGGGCAGCGCTGCTCTCGGGGACGGAGTCGGTGCAGGAGCTGCTGTACGAGGTCATCTGGCAGGACCAGTACCTGCCGCCCGGGATGCCCCCCGCCGACTTCCTGCCGGGTCCTGCGGCTGTCGCGGGGGAGTCGGCTCCGTTCTCCGAGTACCTCGGGAGCGAGGGCGTCGGGGTGGAGACGCGCGGCGACCTGCTGAACGACCTGGAGCGGATGGCGTGGTCGACAGCGCTGAAGGCGCTGGAGGGGCTGGGGTGGCGGCGGACGGCGGGGGAGACGATCCAGCCGGAGAAGCTGCGGGAACGGCTGAACGTGCTGGACATCCACCAGCGGGTGTTCCGCCGCATGTGCGAGCTGCTGGCGGCGGCGGGGGTGCTGGAGGAGGCGGGGGACGGGTTCGTCGTGAAGGTGGGCGCCGGTGACCCGCTCCCGGAGGCCGTTCCCGGGGACCCGCAAGCGTTCGCGGATGAGATCGCGGGACTCTACGACCACGGTTCAACCGAGATCGGGCTGTTCCGCCGCAGCGGGGCGGCGCTCGGGGACGTGCTCACGGGGGAGGAGGACCCGCTGATCCTGCTGTTCAGCAGCGGCGAGCCAAGCGCGGCCGACCTGTACAAGCTCGCACCGGTGGCCCGGGCGGCGAACCGGATGCTCGCGGACGCGGTTTCGACACTCCTGCGCGACTTGCCGGCAGGGCGGCGGCTGCGGGTGCTGGAGGTGGGCGCGGGGACGGGCTCGGCGACCGCGGTGGTGCTGCCGGAGCTCCCCGAAGGCGGCTACGACTACACCTACACGGACATCTCGGCGGGGTTCTTCGCGGAGGCGGAAGGGCTGTTCGGCGGGAGCGAGGCCTCGATCGACTACCGCGTGCTCGACATCGAGCAGGACCCCATCGAGCAAGGGTTCGACCCGCACGGGTACGACCTCGTGATCGCCTCGAACGTGCTGCACGCGACGCGGTACCTGAACGAGACGCTGGCGCACTGCGCCGACGTGCTCGCGCCCTCCGGGCACCTGGTGGCGCTGGAGAACCTGCGCGGGCAGGGGTGGCTGGACCTGACCTTCGGGCAGTTGGACGGCTGGTGGCGGTTCGCCGACGAGTACCGGCCCCGGCACGCACTGGCGAGCCCGGAGGTCTGGAAGCAGGCCCTGGGCGACGCGGGCTTCGTGGAGGCGGAGGTGCTGGGAGTAGGCGCGGGCGCGACGGGTCGCCCGGATCGCGGCGTGATCCTGGCGCAGGGTCCGGCGGACGTGACCGAGCCGGCAGGCGCCTGGATCCTGGCTGCGGACGAGAGCGGCGTTGCGGCGGAGCTGGCGGCGGAGCTGGCGGCGCACAACCAGACCGTGGTCGTCGCCCGGGACGGCGGGGACGACGTGAAGGCGTCCGTCGACACGGAGAGCCGGGAGTCGTGGCGGGCGCTCATCGAGGGGCTGCCCGAGGAGGTCCCGCTGAACGGCGTGGTCCACCTGCTGGCGCTGGATGGTCACGGGGCGGGGTCCACGACCGGAGAGCTTGCCGCCGATGCGAAGCGGTCGACGGCAAGCGCCCTGGCGCTCCTGCAGGGGCTGTCGGACGCGGATGCGGCGCCGGCGCAGGGCGTGTGGTTCGTGACGCGGGGCGGCCAGGTGCTGGAGCGCGAGCGACTCGGGGAGCTGACGGGGGCGCTCCTGTGGGGCGTGGGCAAGGTGGTGGAACGGGAAGCGCCCCAGCTGCAGCCGAGGATGATCGACCTCGATCCGGGAGCGGAGACGCCGGTCGGGGAGATCGCGAACGAGCTGCTCCATCCCGACGACGAGACGCACATCGCCTACCGGCTGGGGCGGCGGCAGGCGGCGCGCCTCGTGCGGGCCGCCGAGGCGCCCGGGCGGCTGCCCCTGCCGGACGAGCCCGGGTGGGCAATGAAGCCGGATGCAGGGGGGTCACTCGAACGGCTGCGGCTCGAGCCACTGCCGGAACAGGCCCTTGAACCGCGCGAGGTGCGCGTGGCGGTGGAGGCGGTGGGGCTCAACTTCCGCGACATGTTCGTGGCGCTCGGAGTCTTCGAGGACGAGCTGGGAGGCGAGTTCTGCGGACGGGTGATCGAGGTCGGAGAGCACGTGACGACGGTCGGTGTTGGGGACCGGGTGCTGGGGCTGGCGCTGACGACGTTCCGGTCGGAGACGGTGATGCATGAGGATCTGATCGCGCCGGCGCCGGAAGGGGTACCCCTGGCCGCGCTCGCGACGATCCCGACGGCGTTCATCTCGGCGGCGCTCTCGTTCGACGCGGTCGAGCTGGAAGCGGGCGACCGCGTGCTGATTCACGCGGCATCGGGCGGCGTGGGGCAGGCGGCGGTGCAGCTGGCCGGGGCTGCGGGGGCGGAGGTGTTCGCAACGGCGAGCGCACCGAAGCAGGCCGCCGTGCGGGCGCTCGGTGTGGAGCACGTCTTCGACAGCCGCCAGACGGGGTTCGCGGAAGAGATCCTGGAGGCCACGGGCGGCGAAGGCGTGGACGTGGTGCTGAACAGCCTCACGGGGCCGAGGTTCATCGAGGCGAGCCTTTCCTGCCTGAAGGAGGGCGGGCGGTTCGCGGAGATGGCGCGGGTCGACATCCTGACGGAGGAGGAGATGGCGGAGCGGCGGCCGGACGTGACGTATTTCATCCTCATGGTGGACGTGGTGAAGGAAGACGAGCCGGAGATTCCGGGGGCTGCCCTGGGGCGGGTGATGGAGGGGATCAAAGCAGGGGAGCTGGCGCCGCTGAACCACATCACGTGGCCGCTGGCGGAGGCAGAGCCGGCGATCAAGTACATGCAGGCGGCGCGGCACATCGGAAAGATCGTGCTGACGAACTCGGCGATCGAGACGGGGCAGCTGCGGGAGGACCGGACCTACCTCGTGACGGGCGGCCTTGGCGGCATCGGGTGCGCGGTGGCGGGATGGTTGGCGGAGTTGGGCGCCGGCGTGATCGTCCTGAACGGGCGTCGCGATCCCGACGCGGAAGCGGAGGAGGCGATCGCGGCGCTGCGGGCGCGAGGCGTGCGCGTGGAGGTGGAGCTGGCGGACGTGACCGACAGCGAAGCCATCGACGCGATGCTGGCGCGCATGGACGAGGCGTACCCGCCGCTCGGGGGGGTGATCCACAGCGTGGGCGTGCTCTCGGACGCGGCGCTCACCAACCAGAGCTGGGAGCGCTTCGAGGAGGTGCTGTGGCCGAAGGTGCTGGGCGCGTGGCACCTCCATCGGGCGACGATCGATCGCGACCTGGACCTGTTCGTGCTGTTCTCGAGCGTGGCGGGCGTGCTGGGCAATCCGGGGCAGGCGAACCACTCGGCCGCCAACGCCTTCCTCGACCAGCTCGCCGGGCACCGCCGGGCGCTGGGGCTGCCGGGGCAGTCGATCGCCTGGGGGGCATGGGAAGGGATCGGGGAGGCGGAGGAGCAGCGGCAGCGGATCGGACGGCAGATCGAGGCGGCGGGCACGGGATGGATCAACGCCCAGCAGGGGTTGCAGGCGCTGGAGCGCCTCATGCGGCAGGACGCGACCACGGGGCTGGTGGCCTCGCTGGACTGGCAGGTGTTCTCCGAGAACGTCGAGCAGCGGTCGCCGTTGCTGGAGAACCTGCTGGCCACCGGGGAAGGCGAAGAGGGCGATGGCGGGGACTCGGCGGCGGAGCTGCTCGCCGGTCTGCGGTTCGCCTCGCGGGAAGACCGCGAGGAGGCGCTGGTGACGTTCCTGCAGGGGGAGATCCAGACCGTGATGCGGATGCCGACAACGCCGGCGCCGTCGATCGATTTCTCCGACCTGGGGATGGACTCGCTGATGGCGGTGGAGCTGCGGAACCGGATGAATCGCGCGTTCGCCGGCGACTACGTGGTCTCGAACACGGCCGTTTTCGACTACCCGAGCATCGCCAGCCTGGCGGAGCACCTGGCCGGGGAGCTTGGCGAGGGCGGCGAGGCTTCGGCGGCGGCGGAACGCCCAAGGCAGCGGCGTCCCTCGGTTGCGTCGGAGGGGGAGGGGATCGCCATCGTGGGGATGGCCTGCCGCTTCCCCGGCGGGGAGGACCTCGACGCCTTCTGGGCGCTGCTGGCCTCCGGTGGCAACGCGGTGACGGACGGGCGGCAGGATTCGGGTTCGTGGACCGGAATCGCAGGCGATCCCGCGGCGGAGCGGGCCCGCGACCGGTGGGGCGCGTATCTCGAGGGGATCGACGAGTTCGACGCCAGCTTCTTCCGGATCCAGCCCATCGACGCACGGGGCATGGACCCGCAGCAGCGCTTGCTGCTGGAGACGAGCTGGCAGGCGATCGAGGACGCGGGCATCGACCCCGATGAATTGAGCGGGAGCCGCACGGGGGTGTACGGGGGCCTCGGCGCCGGCGAGTACCGGCGCGTTGCGGCCGCCGCCGGCCGAGAGGGCAGCTACTACGGCACGAACGCGGGTGTGGCGGTCGGGCGGGTCGCCTTCACGCTGGGGCTCGAGGGGCCGGCGGTGCCGGTGGACCTGGCCTGCGCGTCCTCGCTGGTGGCGATTCACCAGGCCGTGACGGCCCTCCAGCGCGACGAGATCGACCTCGCGATCGCGGGCGGCGCGAATGCCGTGCTCTCCACGGCGACCGCCCAGTTCCTCGAGGAGTCGGCGATGCTCTCGAAGCAGGGGCGGTGCGCGCCCTTCGACGCCTCCGCCGACGGCTACGTCCGGGGCGAGGGCTGCGGCGTCGTGTTGCTCAAGCGCCTGAGCGAGGCGGAGGCCGGCGGGGACCGCATCTGGGGCGTGATGAAGGGGTCGGCGGTCAACCAGAACGGGTCCGGGCTGGGGCTGACCGTCCCCAGCGGGCCGGCCCAGATGCGGGTGATGGAGGAGGCGCTCTCGCGGGCAGGCATTGCCGGGGCGGACGTGGACTACCTGGAGGCGCACGGCTCGGCCTCGGTCCTCGGCGATGTCGCCGAGATGAACGCGGCAGCATCGGTGTACGGGCAGGGCCGGGATGCGGAGCGCCCGCTGCTGCTGGGGTCGGTGAAGACGAACATCGGCCACCTGGAGGCGGCGTCGGCGATTGCCGGGCTGATCAAGACCGTGCTCGCCATGAAGGCGGGGGTGATCCCCAGGCACCTGCACTTCGGGAACCCAACGCCCGACATCGATTGGGAGAAGGCGCCCGTTCAGGTGACCTCGGAGGCGACGCCCTGGCCCCGGACCGCCGAGCGCCCGCCGCTGGCGGCGGTCAACACGTTCGCGATCTCGGGGGCGAACGCGCACGTGGTGGTGGAGGGCTACGCCGAGGCGGACGTGGCCCCGGAGTCGACGGAGGAGCCGGACACGCCCGCCTCCACCGACGAGCGCACGGAGAGGCTCCTGCCCCTCTCGGCGAGGTCGGTGGAGGCGCTGCAAGCGCTGGCGGGCCGTTACCTCGCCTGGCTTGAGGAGCGCAGGGGTGAGCTCGGGGCGGAGGGCCCGGCCGTCGACGCGCTGCTCGCGGACATGGCGTACACGGCCGGGGTGGGCCGGCGGCACTTCGGCCAGCGGGCGGGGCTCACGTTCCGGGATGTGGCGTCGCTACGGGAGGGGCTGGAAGCGCTGGCGGCCGGGGAGCCGGGAGCCGAAGCTGCCGAGGAGAGCGAAGGGGAAGGCGGAGTGGCGGAGGCCGCACGGGCGTACGGGGCGGGGCAGCCCGTGGACTTCGCGGAGCTGTTCGAGGGGGAGGAGCGGCGGCGCATCTCGCTGCCGGGCTACCCCTTCGAGCGCCGGCGGTTCTGGGTGCAGCCGAAGAAGGCCTGACACCACACCGAGCGCCCGAGGCCGGCAACAGCGGTCGTTGATGGGCGTCCGGGCTGTGCTTGACGGCACGCGCCGAGCGTTTCCGAGTCCTCAAAACGGACGGGGTAATTCGCGCCTCCCGTTGCTACGGTCCTGATGTACGGGGGCGCAATCTCCACCTGGTGGACAGGGCGCAGCCCCGGGAGGACCAGCCATGCGGTGGACCGCTCGGGTTTCTTCAGTCGTCTTGATTCTCGCGGCGGGCGTCGCCTTCGCAGGGTGCTACGAAGGCGGCCCGGACGCCGCCCCGGCCGACCTCGGCTCCACGCCGCCAGCGACGCCCAGGCAGGTGCCGATCCCGGCGACGAGGCAGACTCCGACGCCCGAGCCAACGACCCCTGCCCCCACCGCCGCCACTCCCGACACCCGTCCAGCAGCCAACACGACGGGCTCCCGGGAGGGCGCGTACACGGTCAGGCCGGGGGACGTGTGCTGGCGGATCGCCCAGGATCACGGCGTAACCACGGCCTCGCTCATGGCGGCGAACCCGCGCATCAACGACACCTGCTCCAACCTGCGCATCGGCTGGGAGCTCGTGATCCCCTAGGAACCAAACCGATGGGCGGGTTCGACACCCTGCTGCCGGGTCCACTGCTTCACCGTGTCCGGGAAGACATGCGTCGACCACCGAGGTCGACGCATGTCGAACACAGCAACTGCGGTGGTGGGGAGCGAGCGGCTACTCGGACTCGCCTGTCGGCAATCGGTAGCCCACGCGCGGTTCAGTGAAGATGTAGCGTGGCGCGCCGGCGTCGTCGCCCAGCTTGGCTCGCAGCCGCCTGACGATCGTGCGCACCAGGCCCGAGTCGCCGACGCGGCCCGGACCCCAGACGCGGACCAGCAACTGCTCGTGAGTCAGTACCATTCCCGCCTGGGCGGCCAGCTCGTAGAGCACCGCGTATTCGGTGGGGGTCAACTCAAGCGCGTGCCCGGCCAGGGTCACCCGCCGCTCGGCAAAGTCGATCGTCAGCTCGTCCCGCACGTAGGGCCGGGGTTGCGCCGCCCGGCTCAGCCCGGTTCGCTGGCGGAGCGCGGCCCGGATGCGCGCCGCGAGCTCGGATGGGGCGAAGGGCTTGACCACGTAGTCGGCGGCGCCCATGTCCAGGGCCCGGGTGACGTTCTCTTCCTGACCGTAGGCGGAGACGAAGATGACCGGCACATCGCTGGTGGCCAGGATGCGCTGCATCAATTGGATTCCGTCGTGCTCGGGCAGCATCATGTCCATCAGCACCAACTCAGGCAGCTCCTCCGCCATCAACCGCGGCACGTCATCCGGATCGGCGGTGACGACGGGCGTGTAGCCCGCCCGGCTCAAGGCGTCGCGGATGTAGCGCAGCGCCATGGGATCGTCGTCGACCGCCAGCACCGTGGTCTGGCGACCGCTTCTCCGACGAGCGGGGGCGCCGGACCCGGCGTCGCCTGGTTGGGCGGTTTCGATCGCCGGCAGGGTGAAAGTGAAGCGAGCGCCCTGATCGAGGCCATCGCTCTCGGCCCAGATGCGACCCCCATGGGCCTCGACGATGCCCTTGCAGATGGCCAGTCCCAGTCCCGACCCGCTCAGCTCACGGCCGGCGGGTTCGCCGCCCCAGCGGGCGTGTTTGCGAAACAGCTGAGGCAACGCGTCAACGGCGATGCCCCAACCACGATTCGAAACCGAGACGGCGACCTGCAGGCCGTCCCTGTGGGCGGCGAGGGCGATCGGCCAAGCCGCGTCGGAGGACCGGGCGGCATTGGACAGGAGGTTGCCGAGTACCTGCGCGATCCGTCGCCGATCCGCGACCACCAGGGGCAGGTCAGGATCCAGGTCGACATCCAGTTCATTTCTGCCGCCAGCGCGCTGGAAGGTCTTGCACGCATCGTCGATTATCGCGGCCACTTCTGTCGCTTCGGTTGCGACCGAGAGCGTGCCGGTCTCAATCCGGGCGATGTCGAGCAAGTTGTTGATCAGGCCTCGCATGTGATCGGACTGCTCGACAATGATCCGGTGGAACTGGCGTCGTTCCGCCGGATCCATGGTTAGCTCGCCTTCCATGAGGGCGTTGGCCGAGCCGCGGATCGAGGTAAGCGGGGTCCGCAACTCGTGACTGACCATGCCCAGGAACTCGGCGCGCATCCGCTCCACGTCCTCCAGCGGGGCCAGGTCCTGGAGCGTGACGACGAAGGACTCGCTCTGCCCGGATGCGGCCTGGATGGGGGTGGCGTTGACCAGGACCGTGACCGTCCGCCCATCGGGCAACTCGATGCTAATCTCCTCGGCCCGCACCGACTCTCCAGTACGCAGGGCTTCGTAGAAGCTGAGCTCCTCGAGCGGGATCTCGAGTCCGTCCGTGCGCCGGTAGGTGAACGTGCCGAGCGTCCGTTCCCAGTTGCCGTTTTCGGCCAGCAGGCCACCGAACAGCCGCGTCGCCTCGCGATTGAGGGAGGCCACCCGGCCCCGCTCGACATCGAGGAGCAGCACCCCGACAGGTGACGTGTCGACCAGCGTCTCCAGGTCAATCCGGGCCTGCCGCTCGGCGCGGTGCCGGCGGGCGTTGGCGATCACCAGCGCCGCCTGAGCGGCGAACAACACCAGGGTGTCCTCGTCCTCGCGGCTGAACTCGCGTCCCGGCTCGGCCTGGGCAAGGTGGATCACGCCGATCTGCTCGTCGCGGTGGCGGATCGGGGCGGCGAGGGAGGCATGCACGCTGAGCGGCGGTTGCGGCGGCTGGAGGCCCC